>NZ_CP108353.1 GCF_036237275.1 Streptomyces sp. NBC_01353
GGCTGCGGTGCGGTCGAGGTCGTGGGGGCTGAGGTGTGGCGGTACATCCACTTGTTCAGCCAGCCCCAGGTGCCGGTCGCGGCCACGAGGCGGGCGGCGGGGCTGGTGATGGCGTGCAGGACCTTCGCCATGGGCTGGATCCAGTTCGGGCCGGCGCTGGTGTAGCGGATGGTCCCGAGCTGCATGTGGAGCGTCAGCAGGGCACGGGCGCCGTAGCGCCAGGCGTAGGCGGTCGGCTTGGACAGGATCCGTCCGGTGGTGCGGGCCGCGGTCCGGGCGGGGCTGATGACCCGGCGGATCCGCTTCCTGTTCTTCTTGCTGATGTGTTTCCGCAGCTTCGTGCCGGCCTTGTACTGGGCGCGGCGGAGCTGGCTCATCGGGGCCATGGGTGCCCGCTTGGTCTTGACCGTCTTCTGCTTCGGGGTCTTGCCCTTGGCGGCGGCCCGGGCGGCCTTGCGCGGGCTGATCGGCTTGGCCGACTTGGTGTTCAGGTGCTCGGGCTTCGGGGTGCGCGGCTTCTTGACTGCGGTGTTGGCCTTGGCGGCGTTGCTGTTCGGGGCGAGCTTCCGGCCGGCCTTGGTGGCCTTGTCGAGGACCTTCGTTCCGCCCTTGGATGCGGGGGCCGTGCCGGTGAGGGGGCGGGTCTTCCGTGCGGCGATGCGGGTGAGCAGCCCGGCCTTTCCGCCCTGTGCGGGGGTGGTGGGGGTGTTCTTGCGGTGCTTGCCGCCACCGGCCTGCGTCGGCGCGGTGGGGGTGGGCTTCTTTGAGGCGCGCGTGGAGGGTCCGGTCGGCGCCGTGGTCTTGGGGGTCTTGCCGCGCAGCCCCGTCAGCAGGCCGCCCCGCTTGGGGGTGTTGTTCTTCGGGCCGAGCGAGCCCCGCCCGCCGGTCTTGGACGAGGGGGTGGTCTTCGCGGAGCCGCCGAGGGACCCGGTGGGCTTCGCCGAGGCGAGCGGCTTACGGCTCGGGGCCTTCGCAGCAGAGGATCCGGCCGGCGTCTTGGTGGACGCCGCTCCGCCCGTGCGCCTCGCGCCGCCTCCGCCGCCGATCGGTCCGGCGGCCGTACGGCGCGGGGCGGTCGTCTTGCCGCCGCCGGTGCCCTTCTTCAGCACCGTGCGCCCCGGGCCTCCTCCCCCAGCGGACTGCGCGGCCGACTTCCGGGCGTTCGTGACGCGCTTCGTTCCCTTGCGGGCCTTCAGGACGAGCGCGGCGGTCGCGGCCGCGGCGCAGGCGATGATGCCCAGCAGGACGGCCGGGAGGCCGAACTGGTGGATGAGCCAGCACAGGGAGATCAGGCCGGTCAGTGCAGCGCCGGGGATGACGGCGCCGGCGACGGTGCTCTCGGGGGCTGCGGTGGCCTTGGGCTTCCTCGGGGCGGGCGTGGAGGTCTGGGTGGTGGGGGTGTTGGGGCCTGTCGTGGCACCGCTGGGGGCGTTCTGGGTGGGCGCCAGGTGGAAGTCGGTGCTCACGATTCGGGTTCCTTCTGTCGGTTCGGGCGACGGTCGGACGGTCACGGTGTGTGGCGGACGGAAGGGCAACGTCAACTCCAAGGCCAACACCAACTTGAGGAATCAGGCCTGTTCAGGGGCCACACGTCCCGGGTTTGGGGATGTTCCGGGGCCGGGTTGCCGTTGGTCTTGCCGTTGCCCTTGCCGTTCGGACTGCTACGGGCTGTTACTGCTGTGGGGTGCCTGGATCGCGCGGTGCGAGGCGGTCCGGGGCTCCCCGGACGGGGTATCCGCGCTGCCGGCGGACTCGAGGACCTGCCCGTCCGGGTCGTAGTGGCGGGGCAGACTCTCGATGTAACCGAGGCATTCAGCGAGCTCGCGGTACACCTCGTCCATGTCCAGGACGGGGAGCGTGCGGGAAGCGGGTGCGAGCGGCGCGGCTTCGGCCTGCACGACGGTCACGGTGTCCATCTGATCTCTCCTCGAGCCTGGGTGAGCGTGGGTCAGTTACCGGTGAGCGCGCGGCGGCGCTCACGCGGGAGGTCGGGGTTGGCGAGCTCGACGCGCTCACGGATCCGCTGAGCGGTGGGGCGGGAGACGCTCTCCAGGCCGGCGCTCACGAGCGCGTCGCGGACCTCGGTCCACTCCGGCCGGTCGTTGAGCGTCTGGTAGAGCGCGAGCGTGAGCGCGTCCTGGCGTGCCTTGAGCGTCTTGCGAGCGTCCAGGCTGAGCGCGCTCTGAGCGGTGGTGCGAGCGCGCTCGTCTTTGGCCGGTGCGCCCTGAGCGCGCTCAGAGGGTGCGGGGGTGGGGCGCTCGGTGAGCGCAGGGGTCTGAGCGTCGTCCGTCGGGTTGGGGGTGAGCGCGCTCGGCGCGGTGAGCGCCGGGATGGTGATGGGCGCGCTCAGGCTTGCGGGAGCGAGCGCGCTCACGACGGGCACGGTGAGCGCGGGCGGGTTGAGCGCCGGCATGGGCTGAGCGTCTCCGGTGAGCGCGGCCGGGATGTGCTGAGCGGGCTGAGTGAGCGGCGGGGCGCTCTGGGGGAAGCTCGCGCTCACGATGATCTGAGCGCGCTCAGTGGCGATCTCCGAGCGCCGCTCAGCGACGGCTTCGTGCTCGGTGAGCGCCGCCCGGATGTGAGCGTCGAGCGTGCGGCGTGAGCGCAGGGGGTGAGTGATCCACGCCCAGTTCCCGAGGACGGGGAGCGTCTGAGCGACGCGGCCGAGCGCTCGGAGCGCCTCGCGGTGCTCGAAGCGGTGGAACAGCTCGAAGGCGAGCTCGGCGATGACGGGCGCCGCGGCGAGGATGACGCCTCCGACGGTGCCCCAGTTCTCGAGCTGGGCGTGCTTCCAGTTCACCCACGAGCTGGTAGTGACCATGGCGAGCATGGCGGTGCGGGGGGCGAGGCCGGAGTCGGTGGTGGTGGCGTACTGCTGGGAGAGCAGGGCGAAGAAGAGGGCGGCGACGTCGAAGAGGCCGCAGCCGAAGAACGCGATGGGCTTGGGGGCGTGGAAGGTCTCGGTGAGGAGCGTGTAGATGCTCCAGGTGCCGACGGCGAGGGCGGCGGCCATCACGAGGACGAGGACGATGCGGATGGCCCACTTCTTGTAGTCCCGGCCGGCGGGCTGCACGAGGGGGTCGTAGAGCGGGTTCGGGGCGGTGTGGGGGGCGGCCCCGGCGTTGGGCAGGGGCTGCCAGTCTCCGGCGATGCGGGGCTGAGGCGGCGTGGGGCCGGCCGGGGTCGTGGTCACGGTGATCGGGTCCTTCCGGTTCGGGGAGAGGAGCGACAGGTGCGGGTTCAGCGGGTGTTGCGGGCGTTCTCGTAGTCGGCGGAGGTGCAGCCGACCGACTCGGCCATGTCGACGACGCGGTCGGTGTAGGCGGAGGTCTGCTGGGTCTCGGGGGCGTCCGGGCCGTACTGGGCGGCGACGTTGACGAGGTGCTCGCCGGCGGCGACGGCTGCTGCGGCGGCGGCCGCGGTGACGTCCTGCTTGCTGGTCATGGGTCCTCGTCTCGGGTCAGGCGGCCGGCTGGGCCGGGATGTTGTCGGGGAGGTCGGCCGGGGAGGGTCCGCCGAAGTAGTCGCGGCGCTCCAGCCGGTAGGGGTTGAGGGGGTAGGCGGCCCACTGGCCGGGGGTGAACGGCATCTCGCCGGTCGGGCCGATCGCGTCGACGGCGAGCAGCTCGCCGTCCTCGAGGTCGGCGATGAAGGCCCTCATGCCAGCGATGACGGCCGTGGCGACGGCTTCGGGAGCGGGGGCGGGCTTCGTGTTCTTGCGGTTCCAGAACTTCATGACGGTGGTTCTCCTTCGGGGTCAGGCGGCGGCCGGCATAGCCGGGACCGGGACGGGCGTGGGGGCGGGGAGGGTGGCGAGGCAGTCGTCGAGGTACTCGTCGATCTCGGCGCCGCACCAGTCGGCGGGGTCGCCGTGAGCGGCTCGGTACTCGGCGAGGGTCAGGATGCTCACTGGGCACCTCCGTGGCGGGAGTGGTCGACGGCGGCCGTGATGAGGCGGACCTGCTCGTCGGCCTTGACCTCGCCGGAGAACACGGCCTGCGCGCGGCACCCCAGCTGGGGGCAGGAGACGGTGGTCTTGGTCCGGTTGCGGCGCAGGGCGTTGATGGTCCAGGCGACGTTCGTCGCGGCGAAGAGGGCGACGGTGGCGGTGGTGAACAGGGAGGCGTCGGCGACCCATACCTGCTGGGTGATGAGGGCGCCGGCCACGGCGGCTGAGATGAGGGTGATCTGGTCGGAGGTGTGAGAGGCCACGGCGGGCTCCTTCGCGGTCAGAGGGGTGGGGGTCCGGCCCGTTGTCGGCTCCCGGGCCGGACCCCCGAGGGATGGGGCTAGAGGCCGAGCAGGTGGTACGGGAACGGCGTCGACTCGATGCGGACGCCGTAGTTGCGGATCCAGTACCAGTGGAAGGGGAAGTTCGGGGTGCCGAGCTGGGTGAGGGCGACGGCCCGGTGGTGTCCCTCGGCGACGTACACGTCGGGGTAGCGGTCGGAGACGCCGAGGGTGATCGGCACCTTCAGGCCGTGCTGCGGGATGGAGGCCTTCAGGTCGGCGAGGATCTTCCGGTCCTCGTCGCGTCGCTCGAACCGTTCGACCGCGTGCCGCCACTTCCTGTACTCGGTCGGCCTGATCTTCTGGTCGTTCAGGAGCGCGGTGGGCATCGTGCCTTGGTAGGGCATCGGATCGTCCTTCCGGTCAGATGCCGTCGATGAGGGCGGCGGCTTCGCAGGGGTGCTCGCGCGGGGCGAACTCGGCGGTCTCGTAGGCGTACTGCTCGCCGAGCCGCTGGACGGCCTTGAGGGTGTCGCCGTCGAGGTGACGCAGGCCCGGGTTCGAGTCGGGGTTGGTGAGGCGCTGCATCAGGAGGCCGAGGAGGGCCTGCACGTCGGTGCCGGTTCCGGCGATTGAGGTGATGACGGTCTGCGTCTTGTCGGCCGTCAGCTTGTCGACGGCGAGGAGGCGGATTCCGTCGCGGATCAGGTCGATCCCCTCGTGGATCCCGGCCAGGTCGTCCAGGGCGCCGGCGAGTTCGTCGTCAAGCGGCGGGACCGCGTTGTCGGCGGTGTGGACCGGTGCTGCCTCGCCGGGGATGTGGTGCCAGGAGTAGTCGGCCATCACTCGTCCCCGTCCCACTCGCCGCTCACCAGCTGCTCGTAGGCGACGGCCGCACTGCCCGGGTACTCCGAGTTGAGTGCGTCATTGAGGAGGGACAGCGGGTCGAGGGAGTCGAAGATGTCCTCGATGTCGGCGATGAGGAGCGGGTCGGGGGTGTCTCCCCCGCGCTGGGTCGTCATGCCGCCACCGCCTTCACGGGGACGAGGCTCCGCTCCACCGACGCACCGTTCATCACTGCGATCCGGTAGACGACGTGGGAGATCAGGGCCATCAGTACGGCCGGGATGTGATCGTCCTTCGCGGTGTTGCAGTCCCCGCAGGCGAGGACCAGGTTCTGGATGGCCCAGGACTTGACCAACCGGTAGGGGATGAGGTGGTCGAGAGTGGCGTCGGCCAGATCGGCGAAGTCGCCCCCGCAGTAGGCGCATCGTGCGCCGTCTCGCTTTGCCAGGCTGCGACGCTTCCTGGCCATGGACTTGCTGGACGGCCTCTGCCGGCCGTTGAAACTCCGGCGGCTGGCCGCGTACGCACTGTCCTTCCATGCCGTCGGCATCGGGAACAGTTCGACGCGGTAGCGGGCGAAGATCGCATCGACGGCGGCGATCAGCTCGGGGTCGTTCGGGAATCCGATGGTCTTCACGCTGCCACCGCCTTCACGGCCGTCGCGGCGGCCGGCACGGGGGCGAAGCTGTCGCCGCACCGGCACTTCCAGTACGAGCAGATCGGGCACGTGTCGTCGGCGGCCTTCAGCGGGACGATGCGGAGCAGCGGCTGGCGCTGGTAGCCGGGGGCCATCTCGGCGAGCGTCCGGCGCGCCGGGCGAACCACGCGCTCGTTGTCGCGCTTCATGCGCCGCATGGCGTCGGCGAATGCGTCGGGTCGGGGGTGGAGGGGCGGTGACTTCGTGCGATCCTTGCTCATGGCGGATCGGCCTCCTGTATGCGCAGGTGGGACGGTGCGCCGGATCCTTCGGGGTCCCTGAGAGGCCCGGGTGTATGCGCACCTGGGTCTTTCGGCGTTTCTGGGCTCCCGCCGTTTCCGACAACCCCAATGTAGACTACTCACCCTCAAGTCCGCTACATGTAGCGATACGAGTTTTCTTGAACTACGATCAGAGGGCACACAGCTGCACACAACGAAGTGAGCAGTACACGACCGAGAAGGGAGGAAGACCATGCCCAGGAAGCCCGGGTACACGGCGATCGCTGCGCACTTCCGGCAGCAGATCCAGGACGGAACACTCCGTCCTGGTGACGAGATGCCGAGCTACCAGAAGGTCAGGGACCAGTTCGACGTAGCGCACACAACCGTGAACCGCGCATACCGGGTCCTCAAGATGGAAGGGCTGATCCTCGCGCAGCCGGGCGCCACGATGATTGTGGCCGCGCCGGCTAGTAACAACATCGGCACGCGGGTCGCCTTGCACGCGGCTACAGGTAGCGCTCTTGACGGCGGCGAGTCGTCGCGGATTCTCGAGGTGGGCACCGTCGGCGCTGACGCGCTGGTCGCGCCCCGGCTCGAGGTTCCTCCGGGCACGCCCGTTCAGGTGCGGCGCCGGGTCGTCAGCAGGAACGGTGTACCGGTGCACCTGAGCGCCAGCTACTACCCCGCGTACGTGATCGCGGTGACCCCGGAGCTTCAGGAGCCGGTATCTACCGGGGCCTCGAGGGAGCTCGCGGCGTCACGTCTGGGCGTCGCTCAGGATCAGGTCCTCGAGGAGGTCACCAGTCGGCTCGCCACGGCGGCCGAGAAGGAAGCGCTGGGCCTGACCGCCGGCGAGGTCGTCGTCACCCAGGTCGTCCGCACCGTGACGCTCGAGGACGGCCGCGTCGTTGAGGTTGCCGTCAAGGTCGCCGAGGGCTCGACCATCCTTCGCTGGACCACGTCGCTCCGCGCAGGAGTACAGGAAGGGGCTGCCAACGCCTGATCTCCGACGCGTTCCAGCAGCCAGCTGTGACGCACGAACGGCCGAGGGGGCTACCGACCCCGCCCGGCCGTCCTTGCACTACCGGCCTGCGAAGCCGGCAGCACGTGACGCACCAACCCCTCATCACAAAAGGAAGGCCGCCGCCTTGAGACTACTTGTTGGCGTGACTCTCGCATTCGTTCGGGGCGCGAAAACCGCAGACCGGGGGCTCCGATGAAGGAGAAAGACCCCCGCACCGTGAACGAGACTCCGCCGGTCGTCACCTTCGCCACCGGAGCCGAGCTCCTCATGCGCCTGGGCCTGTGCCTGCACATGACCCGCGAGGGCGTCCGCCGCATCGCCTACCGGCACCCCGACTGGCCCTTCGGCATCGACCGCCCGTACCCGTACTGGGAGATCGCCCGAGCGGACGTCATGGAGACGAAGCCGTTCCTCGAGTTCTTCCAGTCCCACCCCATCGTCGGCCGAGGGCCGGACAAGGCGCCGCGGTCGACACGGGCCGCCTCGTGATCCCGATACGCACCGACACGGCCGCAGATCGGCAGCAGCACCGGAACGCGCGAAAGGCCGGCGAGTTCGCAGCTCAACCGGCCCTTCAAGCACAACAGCGGGATGTCGCCCGCTGCTTTTCGAACGTCCCGCACCACTCATGAGCGAGGTCGTCCATGCCACAGAGCGTACCGGTCCCTCAGGTACCGGCAAGTAGTACCCCCGCCATCGTCGCCCGTACGGCAGGCCACGAACCGCACCTTCGGCAGGCCGCCGGGGGTGCACTGTGACCCAGTCACGCCGCCCCTCCAACCGACACCGCCCGGGCGTGAGCCGACCCGGCTCCAGCGGCCTCCGCTTCGGCATGTTCGCCGTCTGCGTCACGCGCGACCCAGACGCTGGACTCAACTCGGGCAAGGCCAAGCCCCTGTACGACCTGCTGGTGAGCTTCGCGGACGTCAGCTCCCGCGACACCGGCCAGGGCTACCCCTACCGCGAGACGCTAGCCACCGCACTCGACTGCTCCAAGCAGACCGTGGACCGCGCGGCCGACTACCTGGAGAACGAGATCGGCCTGGTGAAGATCCACCGCCGCAAGGTGGAAGGCAAGCCGGACGAGAACGACGCCAACCTCTACGAGATCTTCGACGCCTGGCTGATCCACGGCGTCACGCCGCCTGCGGGGACCCCGCCGCAGCTCGTCGCCCGGTACGGCCACACGATCCCTGGCCTGGACGTCGACGCGTGGGTGAGCGAGCGCGCTCCGGACTTCGACCTGGTGGGCTGGCAGTCCGCGTACGACGAGAAGCTGCGCACCCAGCACGCCAAGCGCGAGGAGCAGCGGCGTAAGGAGCGGGCCCGGCGGAAGAAGCCCAAGAAGGGGGGTGGCGTCATGGATGAGGCCACCCCTGAAGGCGTCGAAGAGGAGGGGGGTAGCGTCATCAGTGACGCTACCGGTGGCGTCACTGATGACGTGACCGGTGGCGTCATGAGTGACGCCCTATCTAGAGCCGGTAGTCCAGAGCCTTCCTTTCCAGACCCCGATGCCCCTGCGGGGCGTAGCCCCGTGGACGGGCGTAGCCCTTCAACCTCAGGTGGTAGGGCGGCTGGGGTCGAAGGCGGCTCCGCCGCGTCCGGCAACACCAAGCCCTCCCCCACCACCTCGAAGACCCCGGCCGCCGGCCGAAAGGCGAAGCACACCAAGGCGCAGCTGGACATCGTGCGCCAGGTCCGCGCCTTCTACCCGCCGGAGTTCGGCAACGACCTGCCGGAACTGCCCACCATCTCGGATGCGATCTTGTCCGCCATGGCCACGGACGGCCGGACACCGGAGCAGATCGGCGAGCGGATCCTGTACCGGTGGATCCACCACGGCTACGCCACCAAGTTCCACACCGGGACGCTCGACAACCCGGTCGGTGCCGCGATTGGCATGGTGCGGCCGCTGCGCCGCGGTGACCGGTACGCCTGCCCGGATGCCCGGTGCGAGAACGGCCGGGACATCGACACTGGCGAGGAGTGCCGGCTGTGCGAGGTACGGGCGGCCGACCGGAAAGCCGAGCAGCAGCGCAACCGACCGCAGGCACCGAAGACGCCCCCCATGCCGTCACAGCGGGCTCCTGAGGGCAGCCCGCAGCCCAAGGTGAAGGACTGCGCCGGCCCTTACTGTCCCCAGTCCATTCCGGTGCGGAGTGGTGACCTGTGCGGCGACTGCCTCGAGCAGCAGGAAGCTGCCGAAGCTGGCGCTGATCTGTCCTCGCGGTGGGATGCCGAAGAGGCCCATCGGGCGGAGCAGGAGGCGGCTACAGCTCGGCTTGCCGAGGAGCTGGACGAGGAGGCTGCCGCCCGGGACGCACGCGACCGCGCGGAGGCCGAACAGCGGGCCGCAGTCGAGGAGGAGCAGCGGCGGGCGGCTGCGGCCGAGGACGCCCGACTACGGGAAGAGTTCGCGCGGCAGAACCCGGAACTCGCGGGATACAGCTCTCCGGCGCCGTTCTGAGCCAAACCTCATCATCCATTGCTCGCGCAATAGGTTATGGGCTAGCGTGACGGTACGGCACCGGCCGACCCTCCTGGCAAGAGGTGGGGCGGCCGGCTGCTGCCCGAACCCGCAAGGTCCTCCGGCAGGTGTCTCAGTGTGCCCACACCGTCCCTTCCGGAGGACCGTCATGACCAACATCAGCCACGCCCACGACCGAATTCCGACCCAGCCCATCCTCTGGCTGCTTCTGCTCATTGCGGCCGGCCTCGCAGCCGTAGACGCCAATGTCGAGCAGGCAGCCCAGGCGCTCGGACTCGTGGTCGGCGTCGCGCAGCTCTTCCAGGCCGCGACGAGCAAGCCGCGCTAACGCGTGCGCAGTGCGGCGGCTTCCCGCCAGGTCGAGGCGTCTGGCGCCCTGCACCGTTCCAATCAGCCATTTCCCGAATGCGCGCGGCCGCTGTCAGTACCGCGCGCCACCATGGGCTTAACCGCCCAAGACCGGCTTGGAGGCCAGTTGATGGACGCCCGTGACGTCGCAGCCCTGAACGACGGCGAGTACGAGCAGCTCGTTGTGATTCATGCCCACCCGCGTCGCCGCGAGGCCGACGTGTGGGCGGCTCTCATCCACCCCGACAACATCGACCGCACCCGGACCGCAGCCACCACCGTTCACGCCCGTACAGCCGCGACGATCCGCTGGAAGAAAGCCGAGCGCGAGAAGTACCAGCAGGAGTGCCACGCCCGCGGCTACGAGGGCAAGCAGGAATGGTTCGCGAGCAAGCCCGAGTTCGAGCAGTGGAAGCGGCGCACCGGGAACTTCCACCAGATGATGCAGGCCGCGATCGCCGAACTCGGCCGGGCGAAGCGGGACACCAACCGGGCCCAGGGAGACCGCGGTGTCGGGCAGCAGCGTGACACCCTCCGAAAGCTCGCCGTGGCGATCCACCGCCACCAGGCCGCACACGCCCGCGCCGGCGGCATCGCCGAACAGGCCGACTACGAACTGTGGCGACTCCTGGACACCCTGACCGTCCCAATCGGCCATGACCAGGAAGCCGTTTCACTGCGGACCATGCTGGACATCTACTGGGCCGACGTCGAGCCCGTTACTGCGGCCGAGGAGGGCGCCAACCGTGCCGAGCGGTCGATGCGTTCGGCACCGGCAGGGCAGTCCGGGCAGTACGCCGGCGTCCCGCGCGCCCGGCACGTCCACAACGGCAAGGACCTCGCGTAGCCTCCACGCCCCCCGTGCCCCCGTTCCGCGCTCTGGACGGGGGCGCTGGCGTGTCTCGGAGCTACTGGATGGCGCGTTGTCAGTAGGCTCAGGTTCAGCGGTCCGCGGAGGCCCGTACCGCGCCGGTGAAACCCCGGACGACAGAGGGTGTTGTGCGCCCACTCCGCACACTCAACTTCGGTGAGTGCTTCGTCGGCCCGCCCCTCGCCCCCGTTCCGCGTTCTGGACGGGGGCGTTGCCGTGTTCCGGTCCGTGGTGTCAGCCCTGTCCGATACAGTCGGTCTGCGGCCTTGAGTCGTGGGCCCGGCTCGTGGCCCGGTTTGTTCGGCCCAGACCGGACGAGTTCCACCGAAGGTGCTCCGCGCCGAGCCGCCCACCACATTGCATCACCCTTGCTGGCCTCGCTCTGTGCGGCCGGTGAGTCTGGGATCACCGCGAGCCGCGGAAATCGAGAGCTTGAGATGCCGAAGAACCACGCGCGCAAGAACGCCTTGGCCGACCTCAAGGACGAGCTGGGCATCAAGCACGCCTGCGCGATCGCGCTTCTGGACCACCCCGACGCCGACGAGCGGGACACCCTGGAGCGGTACCTGGAGGAGTACGTGGACATCAACACGTACAAGGAGGCGGTCGATTACCTGCGTCAGCAGCAGAACGATCCGGCGAACCAGGTCATGTGCGAGCGGTGCGGCTGGACGTACGGGATGGTCTGCCCGGAGTGCGCGAAGGGCTGCGGGTGCGAGTACGAGTGCACCGGGTGGCGGCACGCGGAGATGCGGGCCGCGACCGGCGATTACGACGAGGACAACGACCCCGGCGGCTGCGAGGAGTGCGGGGCCGGCGGCGGTGGCGACCCGTACGGCGAGTGCTGCTGTTATGAGGACGACGAGGACCAGGCCGCGTGAACGTCCGCGACGTCCAGGCCGTCATCACGGCGAGCGGGTACGCGCGGCACGGCAGGCCGTACGGCGGCAGCGCCTTCCGGGCGTGCAACTGCCCTAAGGCCGGCTGCGGGGCCGTCGCCGAGGGCAGCGAGCGCGACGACTGCCCCGAGCACCGTCTCAACCCAGTGCAGCTCTGGCACTGGTCGGCCGAGTGCCCGCAGGTCCTCGCTGCCGCGCGCATCGCGATCGGGCGGGGCCTGGCCGTCTTCCCGCTCCCGATCGGCGGCCGGGTGCCCGAACGCGGGTGGCAGCGCCAGGCCACCCTGCTGCCCGAGCGGCTTCCCGAGCTGCTCGCCGGGCGCGGGGTCGGCATCGGCTGCCGGGCCTCCCACGTCGTCGCCCTGGACCTCGACGTCCACGGCGACGAGGACGGGTCCGGCGTCCTCGCTGCCCTGGCCGACCGGCTCGGGGAGACGGTGCCCGAGACGTTCACGGTGGCCACCCCGTCCGGGGGCCAGCACCTGTACTTCCGGGCGCCTATGGGCTGCACCATCGGCAGCGTCTCGGGCTGGCGCACGGCGCTCGGGCCGGGGATCGACGTGCGCGGCCCCGGCCGGCGAAGCGGCGGGTATCTGGTCGGTCCCGGCTCGGTCGTCGACGGGCGGCCGTACGTGATCGTCCGCGACGTGCCGGTCGCGCCGCTGCCTGATTGGATCGGTCGGCGTCTCCAGACGCACCGTTAGGAGACGCCCTGGTGTCAGTGGGTTCTGGGAGACTGCGGTCCTGCCGACAACACCCGGGAGTGACCTGTGACTCAGACCTCGCCCGAGCCGACGCCGACCGGCGGCCACGACTACGTGCCCACCGCGGCGGACCTGAAAGAGCTCACGGACTTCATCTGGGAGAGGACGCGGAAGGAGTCTGGCGATGCCGGCGAATTGAAGTACTACCGCGACGAGCTGGGACTCAAGGTCACCGCACAGTTCTCGCCAACCAGCCAGGCCCTCAAGAACACACGGCTGACCGGCGAGCAGAAGGCCAAGGAGTGGGCGCAGGGGCACCCCCCGGAGCGGTTCGTGGACATGGCGCACACGGTGTTCAACCTCGCCCTGGCGCTGGCCGACGGGATCCGCGTGGCGGTGGCGAGCAAGGACCCCAGGTACGAGTACGAGGTACGGCACGCGTGGCGGGCGATGGTGCAGGCCGTCCGCCTGTGGAAGGACCACCCGGAGTTCAAGCCGGAGTGGGCCGAGGCCGAGGAGGCCAGCGAGACGTCCTGACCAACCCCGAGGCCCACTCCGCTGCGCTAGCCTCAAGGCGTACCCGACCGCGGTGGAGGCCCCGATGGCGCACCTGATCTTCGACGAGGACGAGCAGCAGCAGCTCCGCGAGTCCGCCCGCGAACGCGCCGCAGCCGGCGAAGGACTCCTCGCCTATGCGCTCGAGCAGATCGCCGCCGAGGGCATCGACCTGTCGAACGCCACCCCCTACGCCGCCGTACAGGCCCGCCACGGACTCGGCGACACCGACGCGGCCCGTACGCCCGGCGCCGCCTGATGCCGCCCAAGCACGGCCCCTGGCGCGCCCACGTCGTCCTCCACGACATCGCCGAGCAGCAGATCGACGCGATGACCGACACCGAACGCGAGGTCCTCGACCCGGCGATCGTCCGCCTCTCCCTCGACCACCGGGCCGGCGCCCAGGTCGACGGGAAGATGGAGTGGGAGTACCGCGACAACCGGGTTCGGATCGTCTACATCCCGACGACGCTCGGCACGGTCATCCTCGTCGCGTACGTCGAAGTCGACTGACTGGTCCTGTCGTCCGCCAGGCCGTACGGCGGCCACGCGAAGGCGTGCCCCGGCACACTCGCGGCCTTCCCCTGAATCGTCACACTGCCTGGACGGTGCCCTCAGAGGTCGCCCGCCCTGTCTCGCCTTGGCGGTGCGGGATGTCTGCGGTGAGGGTCCAGGGCTTGTGGCCCGCGACGGTGCACGTGGCCCACAGCCGGAAGTCCTTCACCCCGTACTCCGCCCTCCACGCGTCGTAACCAGCGCCGTAGTGCTGGTGCGGATGGGTGGAGTTGAGAGCGAGTCTGTACTCCTCGCCCGGCGGCAGTGACAGGGGATCCGTGGTTCGGCCGATGTCGTCGCCGTAGGCGGTGGTCGTGAAGCGGTACGGGCCCCAGATCGTCCGGTCCCGCTCCTCGACTGTCAGGCTGCCGGCCAGGACCTGGTCGTTGCTGCGGTCCCGGTCGTCCCGAATGAGCAGCTCGAGCGAGTCCAGCTTCCCGAGCGACGACGGGCCGTCGTACCGCACCACCAACTCCAGGAAGCCGCGTTCCTTCGTGACCCAGAAGAAGACCGCCGGCGTGAGCTCCTTGTGCCAGCGGTCGCGTTCGATCTGGGCGACGGCCTCGGCCGTCTGGTAGGCGAGTTCGGCGGTTCGGTTCGCGACCTGGCCGTTGCGGTCGGCGCTCTTCGCGGCCTTCATGGCGCTCCACGCGGCCCAGCCACTGAAGGCGGCGGCCGCGGCGGCTATGCCGCCTTCGACGATGTCCATGCGGCATTCAACCGCACCTCGGTGTGCACGAAACCCCTCCCCCCTGTAATCCATTGCGCGCGCAATGGATTACAGGGTAGGGTGGGGGCACCCCGAAGACGTCACAGACCCGGGGGAATGACGCGCCGAAACCGCGCCACGCTAGAACCTCGCCCCCAGCCCCCGGGAGGACGCCAGTGCCTGTTGCCCTGCTCCCGCCGACCACCGGCAGCACCGTCACCCTCGACATCGAAGCCCTTACCGCCGGCCCCCGATTCCTCCGCACCCGCACCATGTCCCGCTGGCACCGACCCCGCAGCGGAACCCGACGCCCCGACGGCCGGGACTGCTTCACCGCCTGGTGCGGCTACTCCATAGGCAGCAGCGACCGCGCGCCCGCCCTCACTGCGGAGGAAGTCCCCGACGGTGAGCTGGTGTGTGCGACGTGCGAGGGACGGGCGATCGGCGCCGGCCAAGAGCAGCAGACCGCCGGTGGACGCCAGCTCGTCTTCGGCCCGCGTGAACTCACGCCCCCGAAGACCTGCCCCGGGTCCCGACGTCACCTCATCCGGCCCGTGCGCGGCGGCACGACCGCCCTGTGCCTGGTCTGCGGCGACACCCACCCCGTCCGCGCCATGGGCGGCCCGTACAACCCGCGCATCGCGATCGTCCAACACCCGCCCGGCGCCGCCCTCGTGCAGCCGTGCCCGTTCCACCGGTGGCGCCAGCCCACCCACACCGAAGGCACCGTCCACTGCACCTGCGGCCGCCCCATGCCCGCCCCCGCCGTTAAGGAGACAGCCCCGTGTCCTACCCCGAACTGCTGACCCCCGAGGAGAAGCTGGCCGACGCCAAGGAGCGGCTCTCCATTCCCGAGATCGTCGTCATCTGCGGCTCTACCCGCTTCATGCGCGAGATGACCGCCGCCGACCGCGCACTCACCTGGCATGGCCACATCGTCGTAAAGCCCGGCTGCGACATGAAGACCCCAGACCCGCTGTGGGCCGATGTCGAGGCCGCCGAGGAGGGCAAGAAGCGCCTCGACGACCTGCACCGGGCCAAGATCCGCCTCGCCAACTGGGTCCTCGTCGTCGGCGACTACATCGGCGACTCAACCCGCGCCGAGATCGCCTACGCCCGCTCCCTCGGTAAGACCGTCGACTTCACCCACCCCGAGGTCGACCCCACGAGGCAGCCGTGACCCCGGTCCTCGTCGCTGCGGCAGCCGCGCTCGCTGCCGGCTACGTCCTCGGCCGGATCCGCCCCTGGGACCGCCTCGACACCTGGGTCTGGCGCCGCCTCACTTTCATGGGCGACTGGACCAAGTCGACGCCCCAGCAGGTCATCACCATCGCGGCGCACGTCCTGGTCCGCCCCCGGATCTCGTACGACATCTGGCGCCGACGCAACGAGCCGCGCCCACCGGACCCCTCCCCCGCCATCCAGTTCCGCAGCACCACCGACCCCGAGGAGCCGACCCCGTGACCGGACCCGACGACCCGGCGTGGCGGTGGGAGTTCCGCTGCGAGGACTTCGTCTACGCCCGCCTCGCCGAAGAAGACCGGCGCGCCGACCAGACGATGCTTCCCGGCCCTGCACAGGACCAGGCGCTGAACCGGATCGACTCCCTGTACCTGATCGCCTCCCAGCACAACATCTGGGTCGACTTCCGAGGCCGGTCCGCCGGCCGCTGCATCACCTGCAAGCCCTCCGACGGCGGCGTTCCCTGCCTCACCATGACCGGCCTGGCCCGGCTCTGGCGCCACCACCCCGACTACCGGCCCGGCTGGAACGACGCCATCGACCGCCCCGGATCCGGCAGTGGCTTCACGTACGAGGAGTACAAGAAGCGCTCCACGATCTGGACCCGCCGCGAAGCGGAGCTGAACGCCTTCTACGACCGATTCGACCTCGTCCCGGCCACCGGAGGCGTGGGCGAGTTCTGGCGGTGCCGGACATGCGGCGCACAGGGGGAGGAGCAGCGGCCGGTCCTCGGCGTCGATATCGCCCCCGCTATCAGTGACGGGCCCCGCCGACACCCCACCTGCACCCCGAACGGAGCCAGCGCGTGACTGACACCCTGCGCAACCGCATCGCCCGCGCCATCCACCAGTACGACAACCAGCACGCCCTGGCCGGCAACGACATGCCCAGCAAGCACCATTACGGCGAGGCGGACGCCGTGCTCGCCCTCCTCTCCGACTTCGGCCCTCACTGGAAGGCAGCCAGCCAGGCCACTCACGCGGCGCCGACCGCCGGTAGCGGCCTGACCGGCTGCTGCCGCCGAACGCCGTTTGAGCTGCCCCATACCGACCTGATGACCACAGACCCGAAGTTGGTCACCTGCGGCGCGGCCGACGGGCCGGCCATGACGGCCGAACCCGACGACGAGGCCAGCCTGATCCCGCCTTCGGAACGCCGCGCGCAGCTCCTCGGCGAGCTCAGCGTCCCGATCGAGAACCAGCTGCGTGCCCAGGGGTACACCGAGGCGGCGGACGAGATCGTCGGCATCCTCACCGGGATCGCTTCCCAGGACGAAAGGCAGACCGCCCCGACGCCGCGTTGCGGGCACTGCAAGGGCAGCGGCGCAGACCCCGAGGACGAGGGCGACTACCTGCCCGAGGTCGGCTGCCACAACCCGTACAGCGGCGGCCCCTGCCCCCAGTGCAACGGCACAGGGACGCCCGCCGCCGAGCTCCTCGGCGCTGGCGAGTCCCGGTACACGGTCGACACGATCACGCCCGAAGCCCTGCATCAGCTGCAGGTCGACCGAGACAGCGCCATCCACGAACGGGACATGTACAAGCACCGCGCCGAACGCTGGCACACGCGTGCTACTCAGCTGAGGGCACTCACCGAACTGGCGGAGGACCCGGCGCCCGCCCCCGACCGAGACCCCGAGCCGCGCGTGCCGCTCGCCGAGCACACCGACGCCACCCTGGCCGAGTTGTACGACCGGCTCGAGGACGCCGAAGCCGACGCGGCCGACGCCCGAGACGCCGGCCGCGCCATCTACCGCTCCTGGAACGAGCACCGGACCGCCCTGGCCGAGGGCGCCACCCTGGCGGCCGGCGTGCACAACACCCTCCTCGTCCTCCGCAGCAGGATGAAGACCAACTCCCGTGACTGGGCCGCCACCGAGGACGACGCCTGGCTGTACGCCGTCCTCATGGGCTGGGACTGCGAGCAGCAGCACGACCACACCGACGACTGCGCCCGCCTCCTCCAGGAGGTCGCCGCCAAGCACGGCTGGTCTGAGGATCGTGTGGCCAGGATCCGTAAGTTCCGCGCCGCGCTCGCGAAGGCCGGCCCAAACGGCGAGACCGACGCCGCATCCGCCCGCGCGGCCGCCGACGAAACCACGGAGGAGTTCTGATGGGCCGAGAAGTCCGCCGCGTCCCCCTCGACTTCGACTGGCCGCTGAACAAGGTCTGGGACGGCTACCTGATGCCCGACCGGTTCACCGAGACGCCGTGCGCTGACTGCAAGAACGGGTACTCGCCCCACGCCCAGAACCTGCACGACCTCTGGTACGGATACCTGCCCTTCAACCCGGAGAGCACCGGATCGACGCCCCTGCGGCCCGACACCCCCACCGTTCGGGCTCTCGCCGAGCAGCACATCACCACCGCGCCGGAGTTCTACGGCACCGGCGAGACCGCCATCGTGTGCGAGGCGCAACGTATCGCGGAGCTGTTCAACGGCCTGTGGTGCCACCACCTGTCCCAGGACGACGTCGACGCACTCGTCGCGGCCGGCCGGCTGTACTCCTTCACCCACACCTGGAACCGCGAGCACGGCTGGCAGAAGATCGAACCCCCGGTGGTGCCCACCGCTGCACAGGTCAACGAGTGGAGCCTGCGCGGCATGGGACATGACGGCATCAACGCGTCGGTCGCCGTCCAAGCCCGCTGCGAACGTGAAGGCTTCCCCCTCGAGTGCCCAAGCTGCCACGGATACGGGTCGGCCGAGGCCTACGCCGGCCAACGCGCGGAGGCCGAGGCCTGGGAGCCGACCGAGCCTCCCACAGGCGACGGCTGGCAGCTGTGGACCACCGCCAACGAAGGTGCCCCGATCAGCCCCGTCTTCGCTTCAGCCGACGAACTGGCCTCGTGGATGTCCGACCCCGCCCGCGGTACCGCCTGGGTGCCGCCCGCGACCGCCGCCGCGTTCATCGCCGACGGGTGGGCGCCTAGCTTCGTCAGCACCGCCGAGACCGGCGTCGTCTCCGGTGTCGAATGGATGGGCCACCACACGACTTCGGGGGACGCGGGTGACGACGCCTGAAACCCGCGCCCGCCTCGGCGCCCTGGAGCAGCAACTTGCCACCCCGACCCCGAAGCCCCTCGACGGCCAGACCGCCATCCCACTCCCGCCCGATGAAGACCCTGCGCCCGACTGCGGGGAGCAGCTCCACCAGGAAGGCGAACTCGTATGAGCCCGATCACCGACTTCAACCCCGGCGCCCGCAACGACGCCCGCCGCGACCCGCGGTACGCCGCAGTGCTGGAGCAGGTGCGGAAGATGTCGTGGCCAGCCGGGAACCCGATGCTCCCCGGGGGCTGGGCCGACACTCTGGCGACGGACGTGATGGCCGCAGTGCGGAAGGAGGAGGGACAGCACCGGCTGATCACCCACCACGCGTACGAAGGCCCGGGCGAGTGCCGCGCGCAGTACTACGGCCTCGGCGGCTGCGGGTACCCGGAGTCCGAGCACGCCCCTGCCGAGGCGCCGACAGCTCCGGCGCCCCCGATGCCGCCCTGCGCGGCCCGCGAGGACTCCCTCGCCGCGACGAGCCTGACGCTCGACGGCCCGCTGTACGTCCTCGAGGGGCCGGCCGACCCGACGGTCGAGATCCAGGGACCGGGCGGGCAGCCGCTCGTCACGATCCACACGGAGACCGGGGTCATCGACTACGGGCCCGGGTACACGCCGGACGCCGCGGCGGCCGCGTTCTGGGACGCCCTGTCACGGCTGGGGCAGTCGTTGTCCGCAGGCCTCGACCGACTGCCAGCGCCCTCACCCGACGGCTACTGACCACTCGATACCTTCGGTACGCCGACATCACTCGTTCGGGTGATGGGACGTGCCGTAAGCGGTTTCCGGGGCAGGCGAACACCACCACCCCCGACCATCGCGCCGCCCCCGCGGTGCCCGCCACGAGGAGGCGCCTGGTGCTCTGGCCAGCACTCTCACACCCGAACCCTGGGCACGGGAAGGCCCTGGGCAGCGGTGGAGGGTGCTGCCCAGGGCCGGAGGGGCGCCAGGACGAACCGAGGGGGGCACGTGCCTGGCTGTCCCTCACGGCCGGCGTCGAGGACGCGACGCGGTGGCGATTGTCGGCACCGGCCGTAGAACAGGGGAGTCGCCCTCGGTGCTCCGGCTTGCATCGAAGCGGAACGAAGCCGAGCTGCGATATCCGCGCGAGAACACGAATTACGGCGACGTTCCAACTCCGCCCCGACCGGAGCCCCGGCGAGGGCAACAGGGCTTTCGCTACGAGGCGTATCTGACGGATTCCCGCCAGGCTCCTCGCAGTTAGGTCCTGCTGTGTTGCAGCGTGACCGCCATGACTGCTTCCCGGCAGGTCAGCGGCGACCACGTGCACAAGCTTGAGGGTTCAACGGACAAGAAATCTACGCAGAGTTTTTATTACGAAACCCTGCGCCACTAAATAGACTCCACAGCGCGACACGTGCGCGATACACGGGGGGATGAAACTAGATGGGTATGAACAAGCGGGCGCTCAGGGCACTTCTGCGGGAACGCCGCGCCCTCATCGATCCGGAAGCCCACGGATTCGAACGCCCACAGGGCCGCGGCCGCCGCGCCAGAGGCCTCACCCAACACCAGGTTGACGAGATCACCGGCCGCGCCATGCACTCCTACAACCGGCTCGAGACCGGCAGCATGAAGTCCGCCCCCACCGTGGAGTACCTCGCCGAAGTCGCACGCCTCTTCGGCCTCAACGAACAAGAGTGGGTCAGCCTCTGCAGGTTCGCCGGCATCGGCGACCCGCCCGGACCCCTGTACCAAAAGTCCGGCCTCGAGGTCCCCGGCGTGTGGAAGCAGGCCATCGACTGCATGTCCGAGATGGCCTACGTCACCGACGCGTCGTGGAACCTCCTCGCCCACAACAAGCACTGGGCAGCCCTGTTCCCCGGCGGCCGAATCCCCCAAAACACGATGCGGTGGATGCTCCTCGACCCCGACGCCCGCAACACCCTCATCGACTGGAAGACCGCCTGGGCACCCCTCGTCGTCCCCCAGCTCAAGGCCGCACTCGCCGTCCGCACCACCGACGAAACGCTTCGCCAGCTCGAGAAGGAAGTCATCGCCGACCCCGACCTGCTCCCCCTGTGGGAAGCCGGCGGCGCCGCGATACACCCCGACGGCGACGAACGCCCCCTGCTCCACGCCATCGAAGGCCCCGGCCACGTCACCATGTGCGCTGCCGAACCCATGACCGCCCCCGGAGCCCGCCTGATAGTCCTGCTGTGGCACCCCGGAGCGAAGAAGCAGCACGTCCGCGTACCCATGCTTCGGGCCCGTGACATCACCTGACCAGTGATCAGGGGGAATGCGGACATCTTGCTGACGTACGGTGTCCGCACCCCCCACGCCGACCAACGTGCTGGAGGCCCAGCGTGACCGCCTACATCTCCCGACCTCACACGGTCCTGCCTGCCCACAAGGTGACCACCAGCGAGATCGTCGACGACATCCTCGCCCACCACCCCGACCACCCCAGGCGTACCGCGATCCCCCGCATCATCGGCTCGCTGCGCGTCGACACCCGCTACTTCACCAGGCCCCTCACCGCGGCCACCATCTCCGGCACCGCCACGATCGAAGACCGCTCGAGGGCCGCGTTCGCCGACGCCCTCACGATGGCCACCGACGCCGGCCGCACCGCGCTTGCCGCCGCAGGCCTCGGGCCAGACCCCGGCAGATACGCGGACATCGACGCCATCGTCACCACCCATTCCACCGGCTGGTCCGTTCCCAACCTCGAAATCCACCTCATACCGGCACTCGGACTGCGCCCCACCGTCCGCCGCATCGCCATCACCACCATGGCGTGCGCCGGCGGCACCCAGGCATTGATCCGCGCCGTCGACCTCGTCACCGCCCGCCCCGGCTCCAAAGTCCTGGTCGTGGCCGCCGAGGTCATCTCGAGCGTCTACAACCACAACGACACCAGCATCGAAGCGATGATCTACAAGGCGCTGTTCGGGGACTCCGCCGCCGCCTGCATCGTCAGCTCCGAGCCCCTCGGCCCCGGCCTCCGCGTCGAGAGCCCCGACGACACCCTCGAATACGTCCTACCGAACTCCGTCGACCGCTACTCCGGCCGCATCGGCACGGACGGCTTCCACTTCGACTCCACCAAGGAGGCGCTCTCCGCGGCCGACGATGTCCTGCCCGCCGTCCTCGACTGGCTCCGCCCCCACCCCGCCGTCGACTTCGCCGCCATCCACCCCGGCAGCCCCCGCATCATCACCGACACCGCGACCGCCCTCGGCCTCGACGACCGGGCCGCCCGCCACTCCTTCACCACCCTCGCCGACGAAGGCAACCTCGGCGGCGTATCGGTTCTGCGGGTCCTCGAGCGCACCCACGCCGAACCACCCCCCGCCGGCGCCCACGGCGTCGCCATCGCCTACGGCCCCGGCTTCAACACCGCCGCCATCCGCGGCACCTGGACGGCCTGACAGCCCTCCTCCCCGCCCCCTGATGCCCCGTCCTGGCCAGGGGGCGTTGTGCTGCCCCGGCCCGTTGTCAGTGCCAGGTGCGACCCTGTACAGGCCCGGCGGGCGCCCAACATCCCTGAAGCCGATGCTGCCGCCGGGCACACCATCTCGAGCGGAGGACGCCCATGGACATCTACCGAGTGAAGTGGACGCACGGCGGCAAGGAGCGGACGTCCGTCGTCAGCTACGACCTGCCGAGCGCCAACGACCGCAAGACCCAGCTCGAGGCCGAGGGCGCCACCGACATCGACATCGTGAAGGTCAAGCCGGGCGAGTAGCCCCTCGGCTCCAGACGCGTCAGTGCCCGCCCGGGCAGCACACGGGCGGGCACTGTCATATGCCGATCTTCTTGGTGCACGACCCTGTTGCACCCAGGGACGCCGGTGGCACTGTGTCCGCACGCGGTCCTCGCAGACCACCCGGATCGCGCACCTGGCCCCGCCTGCAGCCGTCGCGGGCGGGGCCGCGCCGCCCCTTCCCGGCTCCCCACGGGAAGGGTCCAGGCGCGCGCCCGCTGCCAAGGGTCTGCTATCGGCGCCAGACGTTGACCTTCTCCGTCGACAACAGCGGCGCCCCCTCAGGCCCCTTCACGTATGAGGGGATCCACGTCTTGCGGCGCAGCGCACGCTCCCGGCCGTAGGGCTGATCTCTCCAGTGCCCGGACACGACCCAGCGGTGCAGGTAGCGGCGGCCGGCGACGTCCGTGCCGTCGACCGGCTCCTGCCCCTGGGGAACGTACTGGCGCCGCAGCCCCACTGACGTCACCTCCGGCACGGGCCGGCCTGCCCGGGCGTAGCTGCGTGCGGCTGTATTGTCCGGGCGGTGTTGGGCACGCTCAATCAACTGCGGCTGCTGCATGAGCAGCCACGACGCGGCCAGGGCGGCGAGGATCGGCTCCGGTACTCCCTTGTCGGCCTCGACGAGCGGCACTGGTTCGACCGTGACGGGCAGCGTGAACCCGTAGACGGGGAGCAGTGGGGGAATCTTCTCTTCCACCAGCGTGAACGGCTGCTTCAGCCGCTCGACTTCCTGAACCATCCGGCGACGTGAGACCAGCAGCCACAACATGCACTCCCCGCCGTACGGGCCCCACGTGATCGCCTCGACGGGGATCGACACCCCGTGACCGTCGATGGTCCCCAGGCCGCCGTCGAACAGCATCAGGCCGCACGGCGAGGGCCGATCGGCCGTGGCCCACCTCGCGGCGGCCAGCTGGGCGCCGGAGGACATGGCGAGCGCGGTCATGTCCGGTGTCGCCCAGTACAGGTCGGCCGCAGTGAGACAGCTGGCCAGGTTGTCGTAGCCGGCCTGCAGGTCACTGCCAGAGTTGGACCGGATCGCCGACTCCGGGTCCCGCAGGAACGCCGTGGTCTGGTCACGCAGCTTCGGCATCTGCGTCGGGCGCAGGGTCACGAAGCCTTCCTCCTGCCGCCGCCGACGCCCTTGCCGGGCCGGGCCGCGGTGGCCTGGCGGACTTCGGCCGCGTCGTAGTGGGCCTGAGGCCGGGGGGACGTGTCCGTCGGCTGGTGCGTCACGGCCTTGACGCCGAGGCGGGACAGGGTGCGGCGCGCCGAGGCGTTCGCGTTCGGGCCTTCGTAGCCGAGGTGTTCGGCAACCCGGGCGATCAGCCACAGCTCAGTATCGTTGGCCATGGTGCGGGCTCCTTCCGTGCCGGAGCGGCCCGCCCCCGGGTGCATCGGGTGCGGGCCGCTCACTGCTGTCGTGGGGGTCAGACGCGCTCGACGGTGACGATGTAACCCGTGTCCACGCCGTCCCACGCGCCGACCGTGGCCCACCCGGCGTCCCGCATCAGGTCCTCGGCCTCGAGCTTGGCCTTGGTGTGGTCGCCGTCCTCGGCCGGCACGTTCGTGATGCCGGTGAAGAGGGCGATGCCGCCCTTGCAGGCCCAAGCGGCGTCGCCGGCCTCGGGATCGCCGATCAGCTCGTCCTCGAGGATGACAATGTCGATGTTGTCCTGGTCGAGGGCCGAGGTGGTGGTGGTGAGCCAGGCGGTGAAGTGGGTGGTGGTCATCGGAGGCTCCTTCTCCTGCGGCCTTCGGGCTGCTCCCTCGGCCTCACATCCATAACTATGCCTCACATGAGGCGTAGTTGGCAAGGGGGATGCACCAACCCGAGGGTGTGCGATCCCGCCGGAGTCTGCATAGCCTGAGGTCAGACCCCAGGGGGGCACCTGGAGGAACGATGCCCGGTCGACCGATCTGGAGCGGCGCCATCTCATTTGGCCTGGTCACCGTGCCTTGTCGCCTCGAGAACGCCACGGAAAGCCACTCCGTCTCGTTCCGGCAGATCCACGTCGAGGACGGCGGCCGGATCCGCTACCGCAAGATCTGCGAACTCGACGGCCAAGAGCTCACCGAGGCAGAGATCGGGAAGGGTTACGAGGTCTCCAAGGACAACGTCATCCCGATCACCGACGACGACCTGGCCAACATGCCCCTCCCGACGGTGAAGGCGATCGAGATCGCGGCGTTCGTGCCCTGGGACAGCATCGACCCTCGGCACATCGGTGAATCGGCCTATTTCATCTCTGCCGATGGTCCTGTGGCGGCCAAGCCGTACACCCTGCTGAGGGAGGCGCTCGGCCGGACGGAGGCGGTGGCGGTCGCGAAGTTCGCCCTTCGAGGACGCGAGCGCCTCGGCCTCATGCGCCCGTACGGCGACGTACTGCTGTTGCATTCGATGCGCTGGGATGACGAGGTCCGCGACCCGGCCGAGCTGGCCCCCGACGACGTTGAGCTGACCGAGAAGGAGATCGGCGAGGCGCTCGCCCTCCTCGAGGCCATGTCCGTGGAGCACCTGGCCGACGTCGGCGAGGCGGAGCTCACCGACCAGTACCGCGAAGCGCTGGTCGAGGTCATCGAGGCGAAGGCCGAACACCGCGAGCCTCGAGCCGCTGAGGGTACGGAGGCCGCGCCGGCCGGGAAGGTCGTTGACCTGATGGCCGCGCTCGAGGAGTCCGTCCTGAAGGCGAAGGCGTCCCGCGGCGAGACCGGCGAGCCCGGCACCGTCCACGAGATGCCGAAGCCGAAGAAGAAGGCCGCGGCCAAGAAGACGACGCCGGCGAAGAAGACGGCCGCCAAGAAGACCACGGCGAAGAAGACCGCCCGGAAGCGGGCCTCCTAGGGCGTGTCGTCGCCGCGTACCCGGCTCCCGGGCGGCGCCGGCTTGTCGATGCCGAGGCTCCCCCACGGCGCGCAGATGTCGCAGAACTCCAACTCCGGAAACTGCTGGATCGCCACGAAGGCCTCCTCCTGGGAGAGGAGGCCGGTCCGCCGAGGGTCGATGTGGCAGCCCCCGCGATGCAGCATCGGCTGCCCCTGCGCCGCGCGCGAGGGCAGGACCTTCCACGCCATCTCCGCCCGAGCGACCTCCCGCCGCCGCTCCTGCTCCTTCTCCTCAGCCTCCAGCTGCCGGATGGTGCGGTCGGCCTGGTCGAGCTGCCACCGGAGCCAGTCCCTGAGGGTCCGCTGCTTCTCGAGGCGCTCGGCTATCGACAGCCCGTTCACAACGCGCTCCTACGCGGCCGCGGCGACGGCCGGCACGGCCTCCGGGTGGGTCTTCAGGTCCATGCGGGCCTGCATCCGCTTCCCGGCCTCGACGGTGGCCCAGTGCGGGTGCGTGGACACTTCGGCGCTCAGCTCCCGCAGGAGCTCCTCGAGGCGCGCAACGTCGGTCTTCTGCTCGTCGGTGTAGCCGGGGCTGGGCTCGCGGCCGCCGGTCACCTCGCCGGTATGGGGGTGCACCGTGCCGGGCCAGCCGTCCATCGGGTCCACGGACCACGGCAGGGTGCGGCACAGCGCCTCGTACTCGGCTCGTGCCTGGTGGAGACGCTTCTGGGCGTCGATGAGGTCTTGCGGGAAGGGAGAGTCAGCCACGGCTGAAATGATACGCCTGTTCGAATAGCGGATCTCGGCGACCCGCCGACCACCATGCAACAGTGGGCCATGACTAACGAGAACTCTGCGACGCCGGCCACCAGACTCGCCATCGAGCTCCTCACCGTCTGGCGCGAGCAGGACCGAGCTGCGGCCGCCGAGCACGTCATGAACACACTCGGCCTGCAGAACATCGACGACCCCACCCGCACCCGGGTCTCGCAAGCCTTGGCAGGGCTGCTGAACCTCAGCATGATCACAGTCGCCCAGGTCGGCGCCTACCAGGCGGCCCAGGACACTGGTCGCACCCCCACTGCCCAAGAAATCGAGGCAGCTGCCGACTCCTTCATCCGCTCCCTCTCACTAGGAATGCCTGACTGAACGCGCCGGGCCGCGCCGCACCGGGCAGGCACACATACGCAGCGAGCCAGGGAGGGGCCTAGTGGAGTAGGGCTGGCCGCCTGACACAGCACGCACGAAAGCGGCCCGCCACCAGTGGCGGGCCGCTCGTCTCAGTCAGCTGTTGTACGGGCGCAGCACCTGGTCGACGTGCGCCGCCAGCGCAGCCGCTCGCCGCGGATCCCGCTGCCGGGGCGCTGCCGCCAATGTCGGCACCAGCAGCCCCGGCCCCAGAATGTGCACCACGCCGTCCCAGCCCGGTGCCCGGGCCTCCAGCCACCCGCCGACGATCGGGGAGCCGTGGACGACAAGCAGCGGCCACACCGCGCCCGCTGGCAGCCCCAGCGCGACCGCGACACGGCGCGCGTACGAGGCGACCGCCTCGACCTGCCGGTGCCGGTCCTCCGCCCCGCAGTACACCCGCCCGCGTACGAGCTGGGTGGGCCAGCCGCGGCGCCACCGCTTCGTGTCCAGCACCACCACTGCCGTCCCGCACGGCGACACGAGAACGTGGTCCAGGTTCGCCCTCGAGCCCGGCAGGACCAGGTCATGCCGTACGTGCCAGCCGGCCGCCTCGAGCGGCCGAAGTAATCCGGCGGTCATCCGCTCCCCCTCCGCCCCATGCTCGGCCCGAGCCGCGTGAGCGTCCGCACGCCGCACCGACCTGCCCCGTACCCCGAGCCAGGCCAGGACACGACGCCACAAGCCCCGCCGGGCCCCGGCATGCAACTGACGGGCCCACGCGTCCGCCGACCTTCCCGCGCTCACTGGCCTGCCTCCCGCCACCAGCGCAGCCCGTCCGGCTCCGTACGCTCCACACCGTCCATCGCGGTCAGCCCGGCCTGCCAACGCACCACGGCATCCGCGGCGTGCTCCCGCTCCTCGGTCGTCATCTGGCCCGTCAGGTATCGCCAGTTCCCATGCAGCCACACCGACCCCCACGCTCCGGCCGCAGCGCTCTCCAGCCCGGCGATACGGGCACGCAGGGCCTTCGGGTCGTCGTCCGCCGGGTCGTAGCCGGGCGCGATGTACCGCTCGTAGTCCGTCCGGTACTCCAGGCACCGCGGGCACGTCACCTCTGTGGTCTCCGACAGCGCGCCCTGCGCCGTCGAGTGGCCGCACAGCGCCCGGCCCGTTGCCCACGCCTCGAAGCTGTCCAGCCACTGGTAGAGGGCCAGGTGGACGACGTCCGGCTCCTCGGGGAGGTTCACGCGGGCGACCGGCACCAGGTACCGGCGCTGCGGGTCGAGGGTCCGGTGCAGGTCGGGCCGGTCGCAGCAGACGTCGTGGGCGCCGTGACAGTCGGACTCGGTGCTCCCGCTCGTCGGGCAGTAGTACACGGCCGCCCCAGGGCGGCAGACGTGCTCGGGATCGGGCATGAGGCCCCTTCCAAGGGGTGTAGTGACGGTGGGTAGGCGCCCGCCCGTGCGCCGCTGTGTTCGGCCCGGGCGGGTGTCTAAGATGTCCGTTTCTCGGGTCACGCTGTGCACTCAACTGGCACGTCGGGCAGCAGGCCCCGAGCGCCCGCCGCGCGTACCGCTGCCTCTCGGCGCTCCTCCCTGGGCAGATGCGAGACACCCAGCAGCCGGTACACCTCCGACAGGCGGGCGGCGACGGCCTGCCGCGACGTGCCCACCCGCCTGGCAACGGTCGCCAGCGGAATCCCAGGCACAGCCTCGCGCAGGATCCGCGCCTGGAGCGGCGTCAGCTTCCGCACCGGCTCCGCACGCGCCGGCATCTCCCACTCGTCCGACAGCAGGTAGCTGATCGAGATGCCGAGGCCGTGGCAGAGCTCCACGAGCGTGAACAGCGGCAGGGGGCTGGTGCCACACTCCACGTGCCGAACCGACTTGACGGGCAGGCCACACCGCTCCGCCAGGGCAAGCTGACTGCACCCACGCGCGTGACGCTCCGCCCGAACACGGTCCCCAATGTCTGCCAGGAACTCGTCCCGGTCCAGGTGCACCGCGGGCCCGCCACCAGCCGGTGACAGGCCCGCCACGGTACGTCGTACGGTCACGGCTGCTCCTGGTGCTCATCGAGGGCGGCGCGGATGTGGCGGAGGCAGGCGAGGTAGCCGCCTGCGACGTCTGGGTTGGTGGGGTTGTCGTGGACCGCGGCCTCGATCCGGTCGCACTCGTCGCGGACGCGTTCGATGGCGGCCTCGGCCCGTTCAGCGCGCTCTCGGCTCTCGCGCGCCCCGCCGTTCACCATGCGGTTGGTGCGCTTCATCCGTTCGATCGTGGCTTCGGCCTTGGTGCCGCGCTCCTGCCACGCGTACCGCTCGGCGGCCATCTCCTGCCGCTGCTCCAGGAGGCGACGGCTGATGTCCTGCTCGGCGGCGAGAGCGGCCTCGGCCTGCTCGGCGCGCTCCTCGGCCTGCTGCCGGGCCTGATGCGGGGTCAGCTTCCCGACCCGCTGAAGGACGAAGGCGTACCGCTCCGGCGACTCCCCGACCTTCACCTCCATCTCGATCGGCGTCTCGGAGTAGTTCTCAGCGTCGCCGAGCATGGCGCGGGCGGCGCCGACCCAGTGGGCGACGAGCTCGCGGGCGGGCTCAATCTCCATGGACATGCCGTTGCGGAAGTCCATGGCCTTCAGGCCGGTCTCGTCGAGCTGCTTCTGGATCCAGCGATCGCGGGCTTCCGCGTCGCGGCCGATGAGTTCGGCGAGGAGCTCGTCGCGCTCGGCGACCAGGGCGTCCAACTCGTCTGGGGTGATCGTGTCAACGGTGTGCCGCCGACCGGGCTCGGCAGGCTTTGGTGCGTTGGGGCCGCGTCCGTCGGCGCAGGGCCAGCAGAACGGCTGATCCCGGTAGTTGTGGTAGCGGACGTCGGCACTGCCGCACTCGCAGCACTTCTCGGCGGGCGTGGGCTGGGTCATCGGGTTCTCCGGGGTGGGCGGGGCCAGTGGCCGCAGGGGAGGCCGGTGAGGGTGGCGACGAGGAGCACGAAGGCGACGACGGCGGTCACGGGGCGTCCAGGGCGAGTTGTCCGTCTGCCTCGCGGGCGGCGCGGCGAGTGGCTGCGGCTGTCTCGCGGTGGTGCCCCTTGTCGTAGTGGAGGTGGCAGCCCTGGCACATGGCACGGAGGTTGGCCGGGTCGCAGTTCTCGGGGGTGTGGTCGAGGTGTGCGGTGGTGAGGATGACGTGGCTGCCGGTGCCGTAGGCGGGCTTTCCGTGGACGTTCGGGCAGCGGCCTGGGTGTGTGCCGCGTCCGCACTCTCCGAGGCACTCACAGCGGCCCTTGGCGCGTTCGAAGCGAATCGTGCGGCTGATGTCGGGCCAGTCCTTCGGGTAACGGGCTCGGTTCTCGGGTCGGATGGGCATCAGCCGGTCTCCTCGACGGTCCAGGTGGTGGTCTCGCGGACGAGGCGGAACTTGTCGTCCGGGTTCGCGCTGCGTCGAACGGTGAGGCGGTTCAGTCCGGACTCTCGGTGGGAGCTGCTGACTCCGGCCGGCATCCATTCGTCGACGTCCCAGACCTTGACGCGCCACGTCTCGCGCGGCGGGTGGGCCTCGGCCGACTGCTCGACGGCGGCCCGAAGCTCGGCCGCGTGGTGACAGGCGCCGACGAGCTGGCCGATCAGCTTCTGTCGGATGACGGGGTCCTTGACGCCGTTGTCCATGGCGTCGTGAAGGATTGATACGGCCTCCGCGAGCCTGCTGGCGGGCATCTGGTCGGTGGGGCAGCCGCAGCCCCAGTTGTGCGTCTCGGGCGTCGGGCACGCGGCAGGCGCCTGGTCGGTCATGGGGCTCCCCTTCACGAGGGCAGGTAGTGGATCTGCACGGCCATGTCGGCGCCCTCGGCGTCGAACGTCGCCAGCCACGGGCATTCGGCGTCCTCGGGCTGCCACTGGAAGACCGCCCACCTGAGCTCCAGGAGGTCCGGGTCTTGAAGGCCGTAGTCGGGGTCCAGGTCGTGGACGCGGAAGTACTCGAGGAGCGCAGCCCGGGCGGCAGCCGGATCGGAAGTGAGGAGCACGATGTCCCCGTCCTCGAACTCGCACGCCGGGACGCCCCGGTAGGTGTTCCCGTCGAGGTCGCGGTGGGTGGGCTGGAAGCGGCCCATCGGCAGTACAGGGACCGGAGTGACGTCGTCGAGGTAACGAAGGCCCTCGTAGTCGGGCCGGCAGGCCAGGTTGGACCTGGTGCCGTCGAGGCGTACCCGGACGCTGGCGGCGTCGTCGGTGATGGCGGTGATGATGCCGGGCAGGTAGACGTCCTGGTGGTAGGCGTACTCAACGCGCCGGCCGACGACGGCCTTCTCATGCAGGGTGATGGGCATGGCTGCTGGTTCTCCTTCTGGGTCAGGCGGCGTCAGCCGCAGCGGGGAGAGGGGACGTGCGCGGGGAACTCTTCTTCCGGGGCGAGACGTCGATGACTCGGCTGTGCGTCGGGTCGTCGAGGACGTCGTCGTCCAGGTCCATGGGCAGCTGCCACTTCCCCGCAGCCGCGATCGCCTTGGCCCGTGTGACGGCCGACGCCGGCACCCCGTGCTCGAGGGGGTCCTGGTTCCACAGCCGCTCGTAAACCCGCTGCGTCTTCTGCGCGGTGGCGAGGGTGACGTACCGATCGCCGCATCCCAGGCGGCACACGAGGCGGGACACGAAGCTCTTCGCGATGCCCATCTCTCGGGCGATGACGTACTGGGGCCAGCCCAAAGCCATCAGGGCTCGCAGCCGAAGGAGGGTGCTTCGGCCGTCGATCCGCGCCCGGTTCCCAGTCTCCGGCTGTACGACGCGCGGGACAGGAACGGCGAGGATCTTCGCCTCGGTGACTCGGGTGATCTTGCCTCCGAACCGTGCCGCCTTGTAGAAGGCGTCGCGCCCGACCCGCGCCGCCCGGCAGGTCTCCGCGTCCAACATCCCTGCCGCGCGAAGCCTGGCAATGTGGGCGGCAGTCCGTTCGGTACCGGGCAGGGCGGGACGGCCAGTCGCAGCGAAGTACTCGCGCTGCTTCATGGCACGTCGCCTGGCCTCGAGGCACTCGTCACGCTTGCATCCGTAGTCGGCGCAGGCCGGCTGGCCGTGGGTGACGCGGGAGTTCTTCGGGCGCTGCTTCATCGGCTCTGCTCCTTCTGGGTCAGGCGGAGGGGATGTCGGCGATGAGGACGGTGGAGTTGTCGGCGTGCGGGTCGCTCGGGTTCGTGTCACGGGAGGCCTTGACGGCGCCGTCGGCGAACCGGCGGGCAACTGTGCGCAGCGACGTCCCGTCGAGGAGCGGGGCCAGGGCGTGTCCGGCGTCCTCGTACGGCTCGTAGGCGCCGTCGGAGGCGAGGAGCAGCCGAACAGGGCCGCACTGGAGGGTGTGGGTCTCGATGGCGGGGTGGTTGACGGCGTCCATAGCCTCGGCGTCGGTGTAGGTCGCCCCGAGGTAGGAGGTGATCCGGTTACGGCTGCCGCCGCGGAATCCGTCCCGGGGCGGGAAGACGCGGCGGAGGTTGTGGTCGCGGGTGAGACAGGTGGCCGTGCCGTCGGTGAGGGCGTAGGCGCGGGAGTCACCGCACCAGGCGATGGTGGTCGGCTTGCCGGGGGTGACGACGGCAACGATGGCGGCCGCCGTGCCGAGGTCTTCGCGGTAGAACGGGTCGGCCCGGTCGGGCTCGGCGGCGTACTGGCCGTACACGGCGCGCAGGCCGGCCTCGGCGTCACCGTGGCGGGCGGCGGCGCGGGCCAGGCGCCGGGCGGCAGTCTGGGTCCACTTCTGGATGGTCGTGGTGGAGCCGATGCCGTCGAGGAGGGCGTAGGCGGTGGCCCCGTCGAGGGTGGTGAACACGGCGGTGGCGTCGCACTGATGGCTACGGTCACCGAGGTTCTGGGCGGTGGCGTACGGGCGCATGGGGTGCTCCGGGTCAGTCGAGGTCGGCGGGGTTGGTGACGGTGACGCCGTCGCGGGTGCGGGACAGGACCCGGTCGTACTCGCGCTTCGGGTCGTCGTAGCCGCCGCCGGGGCCCTCGAGCGTCAGGGTCTTCGCGTTGACGCGCTTGACCCGGTAGGTGTCCGTGCAGGTGTGGAAGGTGCGGACCTCGACGATGTCGCCGGTCCGGAAGTCGGAGCGCTGCCAGGCACGGCTACGGGCGGCGAGGCGGCCGGCCATGTCGGCTTCGTGCTTGGCCTTGTTGGCCTTGTCCTGGGCGCGCTTGGCGTCCTTGCGGGCCTCGATTGCGCGGCGGGTGGCGTTGTCGGCGCGGTCCCGGTCACGGACGGCGGACCGGTAGGAGTGGTGGCCGACGAGGAGCGGCTGACCGCCGGCGAACCGGCCATACATGCCGGACGCGCGCTCTGAGCGGGCGTCGGCTTCGGCCGCGAGGCGGTCGGCCCGCTTCTGGGCGTCCTCTGCGCGGCGGCGGGCGGCGGTCGGATCGTTCTCGGGCATGGCGAAGCCTCCGTGCGGTGATTGGTGGGCCGCGCGCCCCGGGAAGGGGGCGCGGCTGGTGAGATCCGGACGGCTCAGGCGCTGAAGGTGTGGACGACGTCCCACCCCTCGGGGGTCTCTCGCGTCACGACGATCCGCGGGTGGGTGGTCGACACCTTGACGTGGAGGAAGTGGAAGAGGGTGCCGCCGATCCGGCGCATCCACTGGCGCTGCTTCTGGTTGTCGAACTCGTCCGTGCGCGGGCCGATCCCGGTCGGGCGGGTCAGGAAGGGCACCGTGTCGTACGGGCGGACCATGAACGGGTCGCCGTCGTCGCCCTCGACCGACACATAGACCCAGTCGCCCATGTCCTGAACGGAGGTGACGATCTCGGGGCGCGACGCGAGGAGCACGTGATTCCCGGGCTTGAGGTCCATGGGTGAGAGGCGCATTGGTTCTCCTTCGAGGTCTCGGGTGTGGGCCGCGCGCCCCGGGAAGGGGGGTGTCGGGGCGCGCGGCCGGTGTTGGGCGGCACTCGTCGGAAGCGGGTCGGTGCACGAAGGGGGGTCGTGCGGCCGCGTGTCCGGGTGCCTGCCCGGGGTGCCCTCCCCGTGGGGGGTCGGGGAGGGCGGGGCGGCCCCTGGGGGGGTGGGGCCGGTCTGGGGGCGCCTACAGGGCGGAGGCGATGTCCTCGGCGAGCCGCTCGACGGTGAGGGCCTCGGGGGCGTGGCCGTCGTGGGGACGGTGGGTGGACCGCTCGTGGATGGCGTCGACGAACCGGTCGTACAGGCCGTCGTTGGTGGCGAGGAGGGCGATGACGTCGGCGAGGGTGTCGGCGGTGAGGCGGTCGTAGGTGGCGGCTGCCATTGGAGTCCCCTTCCATCCCTGGGCGTTGTGCCCGGTGGGTCGTTGTCGGCTCTGCCACTCTAACCCATAATCTGTTGCGCGGCAACGGATTATGACTGATGGCTTGCCGCCCACAACAAAGGGGCCCAACCCCACTCGGGACCGGACCCCTTCAGCAACACCCCGCCCTAGAAAGGCGGCTCGTCATCCCCTCCCCCACCCCACGACCCGCCACCAGCACCCTGAGCGCCCCCTTGAGCGCCCGGCGTGGACGACGACCACGGATCCTCCGCCGACGCCGCCCCCTGCTCCCTACGCGCCGCCTGGTACGCGCTCTGCCCCTGGCCGCCGGCCACCTTCGTCACTGCCGCGGTCGCGCTACGGAGAGACGGCGCCACCTCGTCCGCCTCCAACTCGAAGACCGTCCGCTTCACTCCCTCACGGTCCTCGTAGGAGCGCTGCGACAGCCGACCCTGAACAACGACCCGCATACCCTTCACGACCGAGCCGGCCACGTTCTCAGCCTGCTGCCGCCACACGGTGACGGGCAGGAACAGCGTCGGCCCGTCCTTCCACTCGTTCGTCTGCCGGTCGAACGCCCTCGGCGTCGACGCCACAGTGAACTTGGCGACCGCCGCGCCGCCCGGTGTGAATCTGAGCTCAGGGTCCGAAGTCGCATTGCCCACGATCGTGATCACGGTGTCTCCAGCCATCAGGCTGCTCTCCTCTTATTGGCCTGGCGCTCTTGGTACGCCTGGCGGTGCTTGGCCATGCACGCGCGGCAGACCCGGCTGCCTTGCGGATTGCGGTAGGTGTTCTCCGGGGTGAACGGGTGACCTTGGTGGCACGCTTCCTTGAGCCCGTTCAGCCGCCACGGCGAGTGGCCGCGTTCCCAGTTGATGCGGCCGGTGACTGGCTCGAGGTGCCATGGGTTGACACACGCGCGGTTCCGGCAGAGGTGGTCCAGCTCGAGGCCCTCGGGTATCGGGGCGCGGAGAAAGCTGAACGCCCATCGGTGCGCCCGCTCGATGCGTGTGTGCTTGCTCTTCGACTGCGAGGTGACATCGCTGAACATGCCGTACCCGCTGTCGTCCAGGGCAGCTGTCCATACCCAGCAGTCGCCGTCCTGCCGGACTTTGTCGAAGAACCGGGACTCTGGCGAGGGCCGCCTCGTGCCCGTCGGTGAACCGGTGGCCTGCCAGCGCTGGTAGTGCCTTGAGCACCATCCGCGAGCTCCTTTGTAGCCCACGGGGCGTTCGCACCCTGACGCCTTGCATGTCCTGTTGGGCCCTCGCCTTACACGTTGTGGGCGCGGCTGGGTGGAGTCCATGTTCAGCTCGCCTGCGCGAAGCCGGGCGTTCCTGCCGCCCAGATCACGCGGGTGTTCTTGCCCGGCTTGTTGACCTTCGGCTTCCGGATCGGCCCGCCGTAGTTCGGGAACCGGCGGCCCCGGCAGATGTGCCCGATCTGATGGCCGTCCAGGCCGTACGACATTCCGATCTCGAGGTCGGTGTGGCCGTGGATGGCGGACCGTTCCCGAATGGTGATGACGTCCTGCTCGGTCAACACCCTCGGCGCGTCCGGGCGGGCGAGGGTCGGGAACACCTCGCCGCGCAGCTCGTAAGCCCGCCGGGTCCGGGAGATGAACGTCGACGTCGAGCCCTTCGTCAGGCCGTGCATCGCGTCGATGTCGGGGTAGTTCATCCCGCGAACCAGGCACACCCGGATGGCCTCCAGGCGCTCCCGCGGCGTGACGGTGACATGGATGCCCAGCACGTACTTGCGTACGGCGGCCTCGTCGACGTACCGCTCGTCCTCCTCCTCGAGCTCCGGCTCGGGTGCGATGTCCCGCAGGCGGGCCCGCTCGCCCCACGCCGGGACGACCGTGCGGCCGTGCTCGTCGTAGTCCAGCCACCCCAGCGCCGCGCCCATCGGCTGCTCCGGGTCGACCAGGCCGGCCAAGACGACGAGGAGCGCGTCCTTCTGGGTGGCGTCCAGCCGGGCCAGCGCCTGGTGTACGTCCCGGGGTCCTCCGTCGCCGTGGACCAGCGTCACCAGGTGCGCCGCGATCGGCAGCAGGGCCTCGGCCATGTCTCCGCGCTCCTTCGCGCTCAGCGACGTCATGCCGCCACCTCCAGCTGCTGCTTGCTGTCCTCGCGGTCGAATCGCTGCACGGCCGCACGGACCACCGAGCGGTCCACGTTCAGCCGGCGGGCCATCGTCCGCTGCGGCACCTTCTTCGCACGCCAGACCTGGATCTGCTCGCGGGCCTCGATGCACCGGTCCATGGCCTCGCCCGGGCCGCGGGGCGTCACCCGGGCCAGCTCCCAGCGCTCCTCCTGCGACAGGCCGCCGAGGACGCCGAACTGCTGGCCGTTCTCCAGCGCCCACTCGAGGCACTCGGTACGAACGGGGCACTGCATGTTGCACACGGCCTTCGCCTGCTCGGCCTGTTCCTGCGCCGCCTTGCTGAGCCCGACGGGGAAGAACAGCTCGGGGTCGACGGTCCGGCAGGCCGCGTGTGCCCTCCAGCGCCTGGTGACGGCGGGAGATATGGGACGGCGGGTTTCGGTGGTCATCGGGTCCTCCGGGTGAGGTGGGTCAGTGCCGCGGCGAGGGGAGTCCGGGCCAGGCGACGGTGATGAGAGCGAGGAAGAGGCTCACCAGCACGGGCTTGGTGTCGAAGGCGAGCTGGAGCCAGGGTTCTCTGCGGGCGGCGTAGGGCCAGAGGGTGCGAGGGCGCCTACGCCGCCGAGGTAGAGCAGGAAGGTGGTGCAGCCGAGCCAGGTGCTCAGCGTCGCCGCTTGCGGAGTCCGCGGGTGAGGGCCCAGGGGATGGACACGGGCCAGATGGCGGCGAGGCCGGCGATGCGTGCGGTGGTGGAGATGGCCGCGCGGCGGTTCGTCATGTGGGTTGCGTGCTCGTGGAGCGCGAGGGCGGCGGTGATGAGGGCGAGGGCCAGGTAGGCGAGTGCGAGGGTCCAGATGTCGGTGGTGCTCATGCGGTCTCTCCGAGGGTGTAGAGGCGGATCACGGCGCCGGGTTCGGCGAGGGCGTCGGGGTGTTCGCCGGGGTAGACCTTGCGGTTGTGGCTCTCGATGACGCGGCTGTCGTCCTCCCACGCCTTGGCCTTGGTGATGGCGTCGTAGGTGGAGCGCTCGAGTTTGTCGATGTCGGGGGCGACGGCGGGGTAGGTGCGGCGCCGCTTGGGAGCGTTGACGGGCTTGGGCATGGTGAAGGTGATGTCGGCTCGGACGGGGCCGGTGATGGGGTGGGCTTCGCCGCGGGCGATGGCCTGCTCGATGGCGGCTTGGACCTTCTCGCGCCAGGGCTTGACCTTGGCGGAGGACTCCCGCATGAGGGGGATGTTCCGGCCGGTCTTGCGGCTGCGTCCCCATCCGACGGGGGTCTTGCTGCCTTGGGGGCCGGCGAGGCCGTGGACGGCGACGAGGAGGGCGGGTGTCGGGTTCCAGGCGTAGGCGCTGGTGTGGTCGACGAGGGTGGGGGCGGTGGTCACGGTGTCAGCTCCTGGAGGGGTGTGGGGCCGTGGCGGGTAAAGCGGAGATAGGTGGCGTGGCCGAGTGCATGGCCCAGGTGGACGGCGAGGCAGTAGCGGCAGCGGTAGGTGTTGAACCGGGGGCCGCCTTCGCCGCGTATTTGGCGTGCTCTGCGTCTTCCTGCGCGGCGGCTGGGGAACGGTGTCTTGCCGAGGCAGGACACCTCGTACTCGGTCACCGCTGGTTGGTGGCCGGCGCGGGGAGGCCGAGGTTGCGGGCGAGGGCGGCGCGGGCTGTCTCGTCGTAGGCGGGGTTGTGGATCCAGGTGGTGACGATGGCCAGCCGGGCGCGGAGGAGGGCGAGGTCGTTCTCGGCGGAGGCGAGGAGTGGGGCGTGCGTGGCGCAGAGTTCGTCGGCGAGGGCCTGTACGTAGGTGTCAGTCACCGGGGTGCTCCTGCGGCTCGTCGTGGGCGGCGCGGAGCTGGGTGACGTTGAGGGACTGGGTGTCGGCAGAGGACGTGTCGGAGCGGGTGAGGGCGTCGGCGAGGGTGCGGACGGCCGGGGCGCTGTTGTGGGGGCTGGTGCAGGCGGCGGCGTCCATCTGGGCCTGGAGGAGGTCGGCACGCTCGGCGATGGGGTGGGCGTGGCGTACGCCGTGGGCGCAGGGGGTCCAGGCGGTGAGGGGCGTCTTGGCGGCCGGGTTGTAGGTGAGTCCGGCGCCGGAGGGGAGGGCGTAGCGGACGGTGTCGTCGTCCTGGTGGAGCCAGCCGGTTATGCGGGTGCAGGTGACGCCGGCGAGGGAGGCGGCGAATGCGGCGCGGATCTGAAGGTCGGTCATGAACGGGCGCCGGTTGCGTACGTCGAGGGTGGGGAGCTTCGGGGATATCGGGGCCGGGGCGGCCGGAGCGGCCGGGACGGCGGTGGTGGTCTTGCGGCGGGTGGACTTCTTGCTGGTGGGGTTCTTGGCACGGGTCCTGGTGGTCACGGCTGGTCTCCGTCCGGAGGTTCCTGGGGTGGGGTGGTGGGGCTGGGGCGGTGCTGGTCGCGGTGGATGAGCACCGCCGCGGTGATGGCGCAGGCGTAGGCGATGAGCTGGGGCCAGGTCACGGTGTGTGGGACACCTCGGGCAGGTCGCGGCCGTACCTGTAGTCGTGGTGGAGGTCGGAGTCGTGCGAGTCCTCGAACGCCAACTGCCGGGCCAGCGGTAGGGCCTCTGCGAGGGTGAAGCGCGCGTCGTCGCGCAGCCGGTCGTCGGCGATGCCACCGGTCTCGGGACACCAGCCCACGCCTCGGGTCCACCGCCGTCCCTGGCGGTCACAGATGGCCCACCGGTCGGCGTGGCCGTAGCTCCGGCGCAGTTGCAGCGGGAGGGATGAGGCACGGCACGGCACCTCAAGGACGGTTGCCAGGGCGAGCAGCTCGGCGATCCGGTCACGGCTGGTGCGCAGGGCTTGTGCTGCGTCGGACAGGGACTCGTTCGTGGTGTGCCGCTCCGTCAGCAGGCGAGCGTTCTCCTGCTCCTCTTCGTAGAGGGCGAGTCCGGTAGCCGCGATGACGTCGGCCATCTCGGATTCCAGCGCCTCCAGCTCGGTGACCCGGGCCCGCAGCTGCTCGACTTCGTCGGTGAGGTGCGGGAGGAGCCAGCGGCCGACCTTCGCCCGGTCCTTGCGGTCGAGCAGCAGGGCGACGGGGCGTCCGTCGTCGGCGACGGCTCCGACGATGAAGATCTGCTCCTCCTCCGGGGCCGGCTCCATGGCGGCGTCGAAGCGGGACACGGTCAGCGGGTCGGTGGTGCTCATCGCGCGGTCCCCTTGCTTTCGGTGCTGTTGGCGGCGTTCTGGCGCAGAAGGTCGAGGTAGTCGCAGGTGCGGGCGTAGGACTCCCAGTACGCGGCGGCGTACATGGGGTCGTGGTCGTTGGCCATCTCATGGCGAGCGAGGGCGCGGCGGGCGGACAGGCCGCTGATGGCGGCGAGTTCCCCATCGATGAATCCGTCGTCCCAGGACTTGTCGCCCTCGCCGGTGGAGGCGGACGTGAAGGTCTCGATGCTCATGGCGGTGGGGCTCCGTTCGGGGGTGGGGGCGGTCGGGGGTCAGGCGGCGTGGCGGGGGGCCGGGATGCAGAGCCGGGCGGTGGGCTTGTAGGACTCGTCCGTGGTGCGCTGGCGGGGGAGGTCGGTGAGCGTGTCGGCGGTCTGGGCGGTGCGCCCGAGGACGCCGATGACGTCGGAGGTGTTGGGGCGGCGCTGGGTGAAGAAGTCGGGCTCTTCGAGCCACGTGGCGATGTGCTCGAGGTGGTCGTCCTCGCCGGTGGCCTCGTCGTGCGGGGGCTCGGTGGGCAGGACGGCGGAGATCCAGCGGAGGGTGCCCATGACGGTCTCGTTCGTCTGGATCAGGAGCAGCGCCTTCGGGAGGTCGTTGGTGAAGGCTGCGGGGGTCTTGCCGGTGACGGCGCGGAAGATGACGGCGGCGAGGTGGAGGCGGCCGTCGGGGTGGGCGAAGTGCGGCCACGGCTCGGTGAGCAGCCCGTGCTGGTTGGCGATGTCCTGGGCGGTGCGGAGGATGAGGCCGGTCTCGGACATGGGGGTCTCCCGGTTCGTGCGCGGGGTGGTCTGTGGGGTGTGCTTGATCCGGCCCGGCCGCGAGGGATGGGGTGCGTCGACCTGGCGGCCGGGCCGGTGTCTGAGGGGTTAGTCCTCGCTGGGGGCGGGGTGCTCGTCGGCGCAGTGGGCGCACTGGAGGCGCGGGAGGTTGTACTCGCCGGACTGCTCGACGCGGCGGAGGCCGGGGGCGGCCGGGTCGAAGATGGCGGCGCAGTCACACTCAGCGCAGGCGCACTTCACGATGCTGCCGCTGGCGGGAAGGTCGATCGCGATGGCGAGCGCCGCGAGGGTCATGGCGCGGTTGAAGGCCTGGGCATCGCGGGCGTCGTCGGCGTGTTCCATGCAGTTGTCGAAGACGTTCTGCTGGAACGGGTAGAGCCCGTCGTAGTGGGCGAGCGGCTGGGCGATGCGGGCAGGCGTCATCACGCTCATGGCGGCGCTCCTGAACTCGTACGTCTCACCGGCCCGGTTGTGGGCTGGTGCGTTGTCGGCTCCTCCACCATAAGCCATATTCGGTTGCGCGGCAACAGGTTATGAGTGTCGCGGGCATGAAAAAGCCCCGCTCCCGGGAATCGGGAACGGGGCTGCTGGTCAAGCGGTGTGAGCGGCAGTCAGGGGATCGTGCCGCGGGTGACCCAGTCGCCGTGGGCGACGAGGAGGTCCGAGAAGCTGACGTAGACGATGCCGGCGAGCTTGGCGGTGTTCACGCCCCATCGCCGCATGGTGGACACGGAGACGGGGTGTCCGGTCTCGGCGAAGAGATGCTTGGCCTCCTCGTAGGTCACCAGGTCCTGGTCGAGCGGGTAGGGCTGGATGGTACTGACGGCCACGCGGGACTCCCGGGGATCGGCGGCCGGAGTTCGCAGCTCCTTCGGCCGATATGCGGGTGTGGTGCGGATGCTGACAGTCCGTTTGAGACTGTCATGTGATGAGTGTGTGGGCGACTAGTAGACCAGCGGCACGGCGATCAGGTTGCACGTCGTGCGGAAGATTCTTTTCGCGCGATGTGATCGTCGGCGATCTGGGCGAGGGTCCAGGTGCGGGAGACGCCGTCGTCGTCGGCGCAGAACCGGTTCACGCAGACCGCGGCCTCGCGATCGCGGCGCCAGAACAGGCCCCAGGTTCCGCAGCCGGGGCAGGCCTGCCGTCGGATCACCTTGGACTCCCCCATGGCGAGGGCGTGCTCGAGGCCGTGCCGGTAGATCAGGGCCTCGCGGGCGCGCTGCCGTTCGGCGTCGAGGTGGGCGGTGTGCTCGCGCATCCAGTCGTAAACCATGTCGGCCCGCTCGGGCCGGGGGCCGGCGTCCGGTGCGACTGCCCGGGTGTGCTCGGTGACTTCGTCGACCGCGGCCCGGATGTGGTCGTAGATCGCGATTCGGATCGGTACTGACGGGGTGTCGGCCTTCGCGGCGCGCTCGTGGTGCTGGCCGCGGCCGGGCTGGAGGAACTCGGCCTGCAGCAACCGGAGGCGGCTGGCCGGCGTGTAGTCGTCGTCCCCTGCGCTCATCGTGTCCCCGTCCGCCGTGCGGCCCCCGGGGGCGCGTGCGTGGACGGTGTGTGCCAGGGGCGCGCGCCGGGGGCCGGAGTCTGTCACTCCGGGTGATTCCGGACGCCCCATCGTGGCACAGATGTGGCGGTAGTTGAACGCGCTGTGCGTGTTGATCAACGGTCCGCAACAGAGCGTGTCGGGGGTTCTCCCATTTCACCCCGCAATGTCTGCTGGCATATGTCAGACGAGCTCGGGGGCGCGCCTCATCTCCTCGAGCATCACGCGCAGGTCCTGATACTGGGACTCCCCCACGACGTCGTGGGCGCGGGCGCCGTCGACTAGCAGGAGGACCGCATCGAGGGTGGAGACGAACGTCGAGGCGGTGGCCGGGTCGTTCAGACTCTGACCACTGGCGAGGAGCATCGACTGCACCGTGAAGGCCAGTTCCTGCTCCGAGCTGTGTTCGACGGCGGCGAGCGGGACCTTCGTACGGCGGGACCGGTGAGCAAGGTGGATCACGGAACCGTCGCCGGGGCCGGGGCCGGCCGGGGGCGTGGGTGCGTGCTCTGCTGAGGTCATTGGGGCGTCTCCGCTCCGGGGCAGTCGGGAAGGGTTCTCGCTGCCCGGCTCCCCTGGTCGGGCTTCGAAGCCGGGATGGCTGCCATCCACCCCGGGGAGGCCACTGTCCCACCAAACCGGACCGTCTGGGGAGGTCGGGTCGGTTTTTAGAGCCTTCTTGCATAAACAAACCACACGATTCAGGCCATACCGAGGGCGGGTGGGGCCGAAAAAGTACGGAACCGTGTCCATGAACGCGAACGGCCCCTGCGGTACGTGGGGACGGAGTTTTGCCGACAACGACCACGACGCCCCGCAGGGGCCCAGAGACCTCACGGGCAAGCCCGTCAGATGACGGTGATTGTAGTGAAGAGGCTCGCCACACGGGTAGGGGCATCCCCGGCCACTCCCCCGTCCGCATCCGGACATGAAGCGGCCCCGCTCCCCCACTGTCGGGTGAGGGGCGGGGCCGCTGTGGCCGGTGTCAGTCCTGCAGGAGAGCAGTCACCTTGGCCAGGATGCTCGCGAGCTCCTCGCGCTCGGCCGGACTGCAGCTCTCGCGCATGGCCGCCGCGACGGTATCCGGGTCGCCGACCGCGAAGTACCGGTGGACCAGGCGGCTTCGCTGGTGGTCGTCCATCGCCTTGAAGGCAATATCCATCACGGCAGCGCCGTCCCTCCACGGCATGGCCGGCACACCGGACGAAGGACCCGCCGGGCGCAGCGGCGCTTCAACAGTCGGAGCGTTGGCGGGTTCCGGCTCGGGCGCGCTGCCCGGGTCGGCGTCTGCGCCGTCGGCGAGGACGGGAGTCCGGCCGTCGCGGTTGGATCGCGGGTCCGGGACCGGGGCGGGCCTCTCAGGGACCATTGCTCTGTGGAAGTCGGCCGGCTTCGCCCAGTTGACGCCGCCGTCCGGGCCCCTCTCGAGTGGACGTTCAGACGCCAGCACGGCACTACGTGCACCTTCGGCCGCGGTCTGCTCCGGTGAGGATGTCCCCGCCGGTCTTACGGCCGTAAAACTTTCGCCGCTGGCTGCTGCCGGCGTGGGCGCCTCGGCCTCGCGCTTGGCGGCCTCCTTCGCCTCGCGCCTTTCCTCGGCTGCCCTGTGACGTTCGGCTTCGCGCGTGGTCCACCACGCGTCTTGCTGCTCGGCGGTGAGGCCTTCCTTCTTGACCAGTGCGCCGAGCTTGCGGGCGTCCTCGAGGGTGATGTCCTTCGCGCGCACACGGTCCTGTATCCCGGGGTGCAGGTAGGTGAGGCAGACGCGTTGGGTGACCCAGCCGTCGACCCGCTCGAAGTGCTCCGCGACCTTGCGGTTCGATCCGAACTCGGCGACCAGGGCCGCGACCGCGTACGCCTCTTCGATGTGGTCGAAGTTCTGCCGGTCGACGTTCTCGGAGACGACTGCCTCCATGAACGTCTTGCGGTCCTTGGCGAAGTCGTCGTTGGCGACGCAGTCGAGGGTGCTCAGTCCGACGGCGGATGCGCCTCGGTAGCGCCGCTCGCCGCTGACAAGGACGTAGTCGATCTCTCCGATGCGGTCGGCGTGCTCGGGCCAGAGCTTCAGGTAGGAGCTGCGGCTGACCACGGGGCAGGGCTGGTTCTGGCGGCGGGCGAGGCTCTTACCAAAGTCGATCAACTCGTCCTTGGTGCCGAAGTCGGTCCTCGGGTTGACCAGGTTCGGTGACAGGCGTGTGAGGGGCACGCGGTAGAGCCGGCCGTCGGCCTTGGTATCGACGACGGGCGACGCATCTGCATCGGCGCCCCAGAAGTCGTCGTACTCATGCCGGTCGCTCATCACCTGGCCCCCGCGTACTTCTGCCTGCGCAGCTGGTGCTCGAGGGCGAGGGCCACGAAGTCCTGCTTGGCCTTGGTGGCGGTGTGGTTCGACTCGTATTGAGTGCAGAACCGGCCGGCGGTGATGCCGCGGGCGTGCGGCTTGTAGTGCCGGATGGTGGTGTTGTACAGCTCCCAGTTCCGCGTCTTCACGACGTTCTGGGTTCGCTCGAGGTCGGCGTCGCTGTCGCGGGGGTCCCAGTTGCTGATGAGCACGCCGTAGGGGATCTGCCGGGGGATCAGGACGCGCTCGATTGTCGTCTTGGTGGGGGTGAATCCGGCGCCCTCGGCCTCGAGCGGGACGATGACGTCGTCGGCGATGTCGAGGATTGCCCTGAGGGAGTCGCCGACGGTTCCGTCGCCGAGGGGGTCGATGGACTCGTCTGCTGCCTTGCCCTTGAGGGGCATGAAGCCGGGGGTGTCGACGATGATGATGTCGGCCCGGGCGCGGCGCAGGCGCCTCAGGTTCTCGGTGTTGTCGCTGGCGTCCACGACTCGGAAGGGGACGGGCCGACCCTGCTGCTGGACCTTGTCGGCCCATTCGATGCTGGTGCCCTGAGGGTCTATCGAGACGACGGCGACGGACTGGGCGTCTCCGAGGATCTCGGAGTAGACGGCGGCGAGGTTGACCGTGATGGTCGACTTCCCGACTCCGCCCTTCTGGTTCAAAAGCACGGTGATGTACGGCATATGCGGTGGTTCTCCGATTACTTCCCGATGTTCCGGTACTTCGGACGGGACGCATCCTCTCAGATGGAGGCCCGGAGACTGAACGCGCGGCAGGAACCTCCGCGTGTTTTACGGCCGTAAAACAGCAGGGGTCTCGGTGCGTGCTCCTGCCCGCCGGATCGAGCTGTTGCCGCCGCCACCGCTCAGGTTGTTTTACGGCCGTAAAACGGCGGCCGCTCTGAAGGCGCCGCTCACCGCTGGGGCGTGATGCGGGTGCGCACGTGCTGGTCGAGCATCTTCCGCTCGACGGCGGCCATGTAGGCGTCCCGCGCCGCGGCCTGGCCGAGGTGCTCGTGGGCGAGGTACCAGTCAAGGGTGGCGCCCCAGCACTCTGACGTCATGGGGTGGAAGTCGCCGTGGAGGATGCAGGCGGCGGGAGTGAGGGCGGCGAACCTCGGGACGGCGGCGAGTGTGTCCAAGGCTGGGTCTCCGATCGGCGGCGTCGGTTGAACGACTGCCTCCACGCTCCCGCAGTTCCGGCGGATCATTCCCCCCGCTCGGGTTGACCGCGGTAACCCGACGGCCTCCACGCTGGGCACCGCCGGAATATTGCGTCGCAATATCGCGGCGCCGTGTCAGGCGGTCTTGAACACCGGCTGGGGCTCGCTGCTCTGGCCGCCGTGCTTGTAGCGCAGCGCGGCCTGGACGGTGGCCTCGAGCTCGCCGGTCGGCTGGTCCTTCGTCAGGCGGTCGAGCTCGGCGAGGTACTCGCTGTGCTCCTCGGCCGGGAGTCGGTGAGTGCTGAGGGCGGCGTCCTGGCGGGCGCGGGCCTCGGCGACGGCCCGGGCGAACGGTGTCTCGTCGGCAGGTGTCTGGTGGTGTTCCCGGTGGACGGCGAGTGCACGGTGGTATCCGTCGGACGCCGTCTCCCGGGTCCGTACGGGTCCGGTCGCGGCCGCGGGCTGGGCCTCGGGGGCGGCCGGGGTGGTCGGGGTGTCGATGCGGCCGACGGGCAGGATCCGAATCGATGTCACGGTGTCGGTGTCGAGCTTGGTGTTGATCTGGCGGCAGAGCTGCCCGCCGAGGAGACGAAGCTGTGCGGCGTACGCGTCGGAGCCCGGGCGGACATCGAGGCGGCCGCGGTCGGCGTCGAAGGCGACGGCCTGGACGCGTCCCGTGTACTGCGGGCACAGCTCGTCCCAGCGGTCGAGGATGCTGCCTCCGCGGACGCCGTCGGCCCACCCCTGCTCGGCGCTGATCTGCCCGAGGACGGAGCCGAATCCGACAGGGTCCCGGCCGGTTCCGGCGGTGCGTCGGGAGTGGCGGGCCTTCGCAGGGCGCGCGCCGGTCGGGCCGGCGGAGCGGGATGCCTTGTAGGCGGCGAGGGCCTGGCGGGCGAGGTCGGCGCCGGAGTGGGCGGGCGTGCTGCTGGGATCGGTCATGGTGTTCACCTCCAGGGTGCGGGTCAGAACGCGGGGGAGAGGGTGGTGCGCAGGGCCTGGTCGACGAGCCGGTTGGTGTAGAGGCGGCGGGCGTCGCGCTCGCTCATGCCGCAGTCGAGCGCGGCACGGATGAGGCTGAGGTCGCGCTCGGCGTCGCGGCGGTGCTTGAGGACCTCGTCGCGCGGCAGGTCCTCGAGGGCGATGCCGTCCTCGACGCCGTGGACGGTGGCCTCGCCATCGGCGGACAGCCAGTCGTGCACGGCGTTGCTGGCGGCGGTGAGTGCCCGCTGGACGACGGCGCTCTTCGGCAGCAGGGTCTCCCTGGTCTCCTCACGTGCGGTGCGCACGGCGGCGATCCGGGCCTTCCGGGCCTGCTCCTCGGCGTGGTGCCAGGCCTCGACGGCGGCGGTCCGCTGGGCGTTCGTGGTCCACAGCTGGTGGGCGCCCTTGAGGCGGTGAGCCAGCAGCGCGGACGGGCGACGCACCTCGGGCGTCTCAGCGAGGGCGAGGAACGCCCGGACCTCGAGGACACTCCATCCGGCGTCGGCGACGTGCCGGACCACCCAGGCGATCCGGGCAACGGCGGCCTGCCGAAGCCACGGCACGGCGGTGATGAGCTCACGGGCGAGCTGGTGCCGGCGGCCGACCTTGTTGAGCTTCCGGGCCTTCGGCTTCTGCTGCTTGGGGGTGGGGGAGACCTTCTTCCCGCTTGCGAGCTTGCCCTCAGAGGGAAGAGAGAGAGCACCCGCAGTAGGAACAGTTGAGGTACCGACCTGCATTGGGGTGCAATCCAACCCTGCGGCCCGGGGCGTCCTCGAGCGCTTCCGGCGAACCTTCCGGGCGGCCTTCTTCGCAAGCTTCCCGATCAGCGCCCGGCCCTGCTCGGCGATCCCGACCGGCACCCGCGCGTACGCCGGCCCGTCCTCGTCGCGCAGGACGGTACGGATCCCGAGGGCCTCGTCGAACTGCGCAGGGATGACGCGCTCGTAGACGGATGCGAGGCGGACACGCCCGGCGGCGCGGGTGCCCTTGGAGCGGTACACCAGCAGCCCGGCCTCACGGAGCATGTCGAGGTGGTACTGCACGGTCCGCTCGGACACGCAGAGCTTCCGCGCGAGGTAGTCCACCCCGGGCCGGCACTCGGCCAGCGCGGACATCTCCTGCGCGATGACGACGGTCGTCGGGCCCCAATTCGGGCCGTGCTGCCGCGACGGCGTGTAGAGGCCGGAGCCGCCGACCCAGTGCACGGCCTGCATCCACGAGTACGGGTCCGGGGCGATCCGCCCGGTCGTCGTGGAGATCCACTGGTCTACCGCGGGGACCAAGAGGGCGGCCAGGGAAGGGGCCTGAGTGCCGGTCCGCTGGCACGGGATGTCACCCGAGGGGGCGGACATACGTCGCGAATCGCCCGTGCGGGCGCGCGGAAGCTGACAAGAGGGTGCTGCGTACTGCACTATGTACCTGCTTTCGCTGTGTACCTGGGAAGGCAAAAGCCCGCCTGGTGGGTGGTGCTTGGTTCGCTGCAGAACCTGTTAGATCGCTCGAACGCTCGGACCTCGTCGCCAAACGGGATCTGAACCTCGGGCCTTAGCTCGGATCGCCAAATCCGAGCCGTAGGAAGTGGCCGCGCACGGTGCTACCAACACCAGCGGCCGGCGGTTGAGGATGAGCCCCCGCCAAGGGGCCCAACGACCTCCCGCCTAGGAAGTCGCTACGTCACCTGATCTCCCTTACTGGGTGAGGTCTGCCGTGACTGGGTGGCCACGGAAAGCTGAGAGCGCTGACACGCCGACACGAAGGCATCCCTACGCCTCGCGCCCGGCGTGGGGACGTCGGTCCGCACGGTCCGGCGAAGCTGCCGGACGAGCGCGGTCATCGGGCGGTGGAGGTAGGCGCGGCGGTGGCGGGCTGCGTCGGCGGTGTGATGTTCACGCCGGAGCCTCGGGTCCACCTGTCGTACGGGGAGGGTCCCCCGGTACTCTCTGTCATGCCGGTGCCTTTCCTGTCGGGAGCGCCGGCACTGCCGGCACCTTCGTAGAGGGTGTGTGTCGGCTCGGCCCCGCTCCCGGTGTTACCAGCACCAGGACCCCAGCGGGGCCTTTCCGTTGTCTGTTGCGCGTTGCGGCCTACCTCATGTCTGAGTGGTCGTCTGGCGCAAGGCGCAGCCTAGCGGTTGAGCTCGCCACCCCGCCAGCTTCCTTCCGAACGTGTCGTACGAGTCGACTTGTCATCAGATATCCAGGTCATCGGACAGGCGTACGGTTCCCGGGCGTTGTCCTATAACTTTGCACAACAAATAACCTGATCAAGCGGCCTGCTGCGCTGTCCAAGAGGAAGGACGGGGCAGCAAAAAGGAAGTAGGGGATTGAGGGGCGGCGGCCGGGAGTTCGGCTGTCCCGTCCGGCTCCTGCGCGTCGGCTTCGGCTCGCCGTCCGGCCCGGGCCTTGGTGGCCATCGCCGTGCAGTCCAGGCAGCGGCAGTCGTAGTTGTTGTAGCGGGACTCGTCGTGCGGGAGGTCGTCGATGCGGGCCTGCCTGCCCTGGGCTTGGGCGTCGGCCAGCGCGGCGGCGAAGTCCTTGTTGGTGCGGGCGTGGAAGCGTGGGACGTTGCGGTGGACGTCGACTGTTGCGGCGGCTTCGCCGAGGCGGGCGCCGGCCGCGACCTCGGCAAGGAACCGCTTTTGGACTTCCGCGGTGAACTTCTCCGGGCGGCCGCGGCCCGCGCGGGCAGTCACGGGTGCTCCCGTACGGGCTCGGTGTCGGCGGGGTGGGGGTCGAGGGTGCGGGCGGAACGCCCGGCGAGGTCGCCCATGGCCTCGTACCCGGCGTCGTTGAGCGCGGCCTTGAGGCGGCGGAGCGCGCCGGGTGTCCAGCGGGGGTTCGCGGCCAGCCGGGCGGCGTTGAAGCCGACGGGCAGCGCCGTGTTCCACACCCTCATGACGGCGTCGGGGTCCAGGTCGGGGAAGAGCAGCGTGGGCAGCTTTTCCGGCTGGCCGACGACTTCGAGCATTCCGTGGGCGATGAGGCCAGCGAGGTGTTCGCCGCTGGTGAGGCAGACGCCGGTGAGGGCCTGGTCGACCGTGGGAGTGTCGGGAGGGGTGGTCATGCGGCGGTCTCCAGGGTGCGGACGGGCAGGATGAGCGGGACCGGCCGGGCGGCCGGCGCGGCGACGAGCCGCAGCCTCGGCGCGGGCGGCGACGTACGGGGCGCCGCGGCGGCCTGGGTGGCGCGCGGGTAGTCGGGCAGGCCGGGGATGGCGAGCTGGACAGGCTGGCCGGGGGCGAGGCGGCGTTGGCGGGAGCCGTCGGTGGTGGGGGCGGCTGCGATCGGCCAGCGGCCGTCCGGGACGATCCGCACGCCGGAAGGGAGCAGCCCGACTGTGCGGGCGACCGTCAGGAGCTGCTCGCGGGTGGTGCTCTCCTTGTCGAGGCCAAGGAGCGAGCACAGCGAGGAGCGGTGCCAGTTCGCGGTACGGACGTCCATCCCGGCGCGGTAGGCGACGAGTTCGGTGTCCCTCTCGCGGGCCAGCGCGCGCAGCAGGCGCCGCTTGGGTACGGAGCCGGCCTCGGCGATCCGGTCCGGGGAGAGCGTGGGCCCGGTGCCGGGCTGGGCGTTGCGGCGGGCGATGAGCGCGCGGTGGCGTTCCAGGGGCAGCTGCCCGCCCCAGATGCCGTCCGGTTCGACGAGCCCGCCGTCGGGGATCTCCGCATTGCCGTAGGCGCGGCACGCGTCCAGGACGGGGCAGCGGCCGCAGATCGCGACCGCTGCTTTCTGCTGGTCGAGGCGCTCGCGCTGGGGCAGTCCGCCGTCGACGGTACTGCCCGTCCACGCGTCGAGGGGGACGTCGGGGTCGGCGGCGGAGTAGCCGGGGAGGTCGGGCTCGGGGGCGCACCCGCGGTACGCGTAGAAGCGGTGGTCGGTCAGTTCACGGAGCAGGCTCATGGGGTGGGGCCCCCTTCCTTGGGGTCGTGGGTGTGGCGGGCGAGGGCGTCGTCGACAACGGCGGTGGCCGATGCGAGGACGCCCTCGATGGCTTTTGCTTCTTCGATGCGTGCGCGGTACGTGGCGAGGTCGCGCTCGCTGTTGACCCAGAGGAGGCGATCGTCGGCGCTCGGGGGTCGGGCGCGGCGTCGGCGGTGGTGGACGGTCTCGGCGATGCAGTAGCCGGCCGCGAGGATGGTGATTCCGAAGACGGTGAGGACGGCGGGGTGGTCCACGGCGGGGCCTCCTGGAGGGGATGGATGGTCGGCCCCGCCGTGGCGCGCGGGGTTGTCAGGCCGCTTCTGCGGCCTGGGAGGTGTGCAGGACGGCGCGGAGGCGTTCCCCGATCCACCAGCCGACCTGAGGGGAGACGGCGTTGCCGAAGCCGTCGACCTGGTCGCGGGCGGTGCCCCACACGGTGAAGGTGCCGGTGTACTCGCGGAAGTTGACGTCGAACCCGCAGCCGCGGCCGATCTCGGGGGCGGACATCATGCGGTAGAAGCACTCCTCGAACGGCACCTGCGACAGCGCGGGCCCCCACCGTGCGGTGAGGAGCGCTGTGGTGTCGCGGGAGGTGAGCGTGCCGAGCGGGTCGGTGACCGGATGGGCCGCAGTCTCGGTGCCGGTGGGCCCGTTCTGCTTGAACCAGCCGGCCGCGGTGAGTACGCCGGGGATCTGTTCCGCGGTGAACGTCGACATGGGTTCCATGTGCACCGCGGGCACGGTGTTCTTCCGGTACGGGATGACCCCGGAGGAAACGACGGCGAGAGTCTCGGACCCGACCTGGGTGGGCAGCGGGTCGCTCGCCCCGCGCGGGGCGCCCTGGTAGTTGTCGACGGCGAGCGCGAGCGCCGCCTCCTCCCACAGCCCCGGGCCGGTGGACAGGAGAGCCGCCTCCTGCTGGCTCGTCTGCGTCGCCAGCGGCTGCAGCAGCAGCCGCTCCGAGCCGTGCACGCCCTTCGCGGGCATCAGGATCGCCGGGAAGTCGGCGAACTTCTGGCGGCACCGCTCGATACGGGCGGTCGTCGACGCGGCGAACGGCCCGCGGTGGCCGTCCTTGAACTCCTTGACCGGCCGATCGCCGATGCGGGTACCGAGGTCGCTGAGGTCGAGCGCGGCAAGGGACGGCGTGGCCGGCGGCTCGACGCGGGTCCGGCACGACGGGCACCGGTACTCGTACTGCTCGCCATAGGCGACCTTCCCGGTCGGCGGGATCCCCGTGCGCCAGGTCCAGACCGCCTCCACGTCCTTATCGCAGCGGTGGCAGCGGGACACCGGCCGGTGCTCCAGGTCCGGCATCGGCAGCGACTTGTGCACGAACACCCAGTAGCCGCGGTTGCGGGACTGCGGAACCCCGAAGAACTGGGAGTTCAGGAACAGCACCCGGTGGTTGTAGTCGAGCAGGTCGAACTGCTTGAGCCACCACCGGTAGGTACTGCCGTCGCCGATCTTCTTGCTGCCTGGCAGGAGCGGACCCCACGACTGGAGCTCGGTGGTGCACTCCACGAGGATCAGCCGCGGCCGGTGCGTCTGTGCGTAGTGCAGCACGCAGTTCGCGGTCGCCCGGTCCCGCTCGGAACGGGTTACTCGGTCCTCGTAGTCGGGGTCGTCCATGCTGAACAGGGATAGCCCCTGTGCATACGCTTTGGTCGTGTTGGCCTGCGAGTGGTTCACGCAGCTGACCCCGGCGACCAGTAGGTCCGCAGGAGGAAGGTCGCGGGCGGAGTGGTAGTCCGCAGCCTGGGGGTTGACCAGGTCGGCGATCCAGTGTTCGGCCTCGGGGTGGTTCGCCTCGTGGACCTCGACCTTGTAGGCGTTGTGGTTCGCGGCCATGATCGTGGTGAACCCGGCCCGCTTGATGCCTTCGGTGAGGCCTCCGAAGCCGGAGAAGAGGTCGACGGCGACGTACTCGTCGTGGCGGAACCGCCGGCGCTTCGTGGCCGGCCGGTGGGTGGCGGTGCGGGGCAGCTTCTTCGATGCGAGGGCCATCAGGCGACGTTCCTTTCATTCCGTTCCTCGGCGGCCTGCTCCAGCTCGGTGATCCGGACGGTGACCAGGGTCCGCATCGGCATCCACGCGCCGTGCGGACCCTGCACCTTCTCGTCGAAAACGTGGTGGGCCTCGGCGTCGCCCTTGATCTGCCGCAAGGCGTCGGGGCTGTTCCAGCAGGCGGCGTCGGCAACCTGGGCCATGAGCCGCTGGACGTGGGCGTCGCGGTCCTCCTTGGCGGGCGCGTCAGCCCGGTCGTGCGTTGTGGCGACGCCGTGCTCGGCCGCCACCTGCGCGGCGACCTGCGGTGCTTCCTTTGCCCTGCGCTCCTCGCGCTGCGCGGCCTCGGCCTTCAGCTCCGTGCCCCGCGCTACCAGGAGGTCCCCGAGCGCGATGTCGCCGTCGGGCCCCGACACGGTGGAGTTGAGCAGTCCGTCGGACTTGGCCTCGGCGTGCAAACCGAGCAGCGCGTTGACGTTGTTCCAGACGGCGGGCTTCCGCAGCCGCTCCATGTAGGCATCGGCCGGGGACCGCTGGCCCACAGGGTGGTCGCGGTCGCCGTCGTCCAGCGCCCCAGCGTCGACCGGGATCATGAAGGTCTGAAGGAGCGCGTACTTCAGCGCGGCCGACATGGCCTTGTTGGACGCCTTGTCGGCCACGTCCGATGCCTCGCCCAGGGTGATCGCCGTGACCTTGTCGCCAGCCGGGCCGATGAAGTGGAAGGCGACGCGCATGTGGACGGCGTTCATCTTCCCGCGGACAGAGGGCTGGAAGTCGAGGACCTCGGGCAACATGACCACCCCGTGGTCGCGGAGCGGCTGTGCGAGGGCGCCGATGAAATCGTCGACCCCGCGGAAGTTGTAGTTCTGGGAGGCGTTCCGCCCGTTCTTGGCGACGTTCTTCACGTCCGCCATGACGCGAGACATCAGGACGTACACGCTGGGGTGGTCCTGGTTCGGGGTGTGCGAGGTCGGGCCCTCCGCCGTGATGCTGGCGGGGGCCTCGGTGGCCGCGGCCATGAGGTCTCCTAGCTATGGGGTTGTGGCTGTACTACGGCGGTAGAGGGCCCGGTTGTCGGCGTCCAGGCCCGCTTCCGCGACCGGACTACTGCTGGGCGAGCTGCTCGGCCGGCGCGATGTCGTACTTCTCGATCAGCCAGGCCTTCACGACGTGGCCGAGGGCCGGCTTGTAGCCGAGGTCGCTCTCGCGGGCGTCGACGGCCTCCTGGAAGCGGGCCCTGAGGCCAGAGTCGACACGGACGTTGAGAGTGCCGGTCTCCAGGCCCGTGTTACGCCGGACCCGGTGGGCGCCGGCGACCGGGGAGAACGTGCCGGCGATGAACGCATTCAGACCCTCGGCGACGTCCTTCGGGACGGACTTGCTGGCGGCCTGAATGGCGGTCCGGGTGACGAGCGGCATGTGGACCGGCAGGTTCGGGGCTCCGGTGATGTCGATGGCGTGCCGAAGTTGGCCCCAACCCTGCGGAAGCAGCAGCTCGTCGATAGTGGCGGCCAGTTCGGGGGCGCCGGTCTCGGTCAGGTGCTTGGAGGCGGCACGGAGGTTGTTCACGAGCTCGGTGGCCTTCTTGGAGGGCACGGTTCGGGGTCCCTTCGGGGGGCGCCCGATAGTCCGGCGGGGGGCCGTCGGCGGGCGGGTACGGGCATGTGTCATGCCAGTCTCCCTTCAGTTCCATTGCGTGCGCAACGGGACATGGCTGTGGTGTGTCGGGAGCGGGTGCGTTCCGACAGGGAGAGTATTACCCATATTCTGTTGCGCGGCAACAGAATATGGGTATTGTGGAGACACACCACAACGAACAACGGGGGCACCGATGAACGCCAGCAGCCGCCAGGCCCGCCAGACCATCCGGACCCGCACGCGCACCCAGCGCGCCGCCTCCCGCATCAACCGCCGCGGCAACGGCTCCCTTACCGCCCACTGCATCGCCGCCGGTCTCGCGCCGAAGGAGGCCCGCACCGTCGCCAACAGCCTCCGCAAGAACGCCACCAAGGCAGGCATCACCGGAACCGCCGCCCGCACCCACGCGGCCCGCCAGATGCGCGACTGTCGCCGCTACACCCCGGCGCAGGTCGCCGCCATCGCCGTCATCTACAAGCCGAGGAAGCCGGCCTATAAGGCGGCAGCCGCCCGGCTTACCCTCGCCGCCTGACCAGAAATAGGAGCCCCCATGGACGACGCCGACTTCTTCCAGGCCGGCTGTACCTACCAGCGGCGCCGATGGTTCTTCCAGTGCCTCGCTGTCGCGCCCAATCCCTTCAACAAGGAGATCCGTGCGGTCGGCTTCCTCTACCGCCTCGGCGAGCCCGCCACCGCAACGCAACTCGACGCTGACGACTGGGAGTACGCGGACTGGGCCCCGGTCAGCAACGACCAGCCGTGACGACCCGGCAACGACGAAGGCCACCGCCCCGAACTCGGGTGGTGGCCTTGGAACTCACAAAGATTGCGCACGCGCAGCGTAGCCGAAACGCTCACCAGCCCGCCACCCCCCTCCTGAGGCAGCATGGATCCCATGGCCCGACGCCCCGTGAACCAGCCCGCCCTGGTCGACGACCCCGTCACCGGCTACCGCCACCGCTACTGCCGGCGCTGCGGCCGCGAACTCACCAGCCCCCAGTCCCGCCTGGTCGGATACGGCGCCGCCTGCGACCCGAACCGGATGCCCCGCGCCACCCCCGAGCACGAGGTCGAGCAGGACACCCTTCCCGGCGCCTGACATGCCAGTGGCCCCGCGCCGTGCGAAGGGAACGCGAGGCCACCTGGCAACACACCACCATCGGAAGGGGTGGTCACCGCGACCGTACGAGCCACACGCCCGCACCGCCCGCCAGCCGCCCGCATCCGGGTGACGTCAGACCTCCACGAACTCCCGCACGGCATCGACGGACAGGGGTTCCGCCTCGACCGCGCGGCGTAGCTGCTCCATCGTCGTCGGCAGCGGAGACCATCCGTACCGGCCGGCCATCACGAAGTTGAGCGCCGTCACGCCCTTCGCGTACGTCTTGCGAACCGACCCTGCCTGCAGCGTGATCCCGGGCGGCCCGGCCTTCGACGCCCGCAGGGTCACCCACAACGCGGACCGGCCGCCCTCCAGCGGCAGCGCCTCCACCACCTGCTCGCGGACTTCCAGCCACCGGCGCAGCGCCACCCGCGTCCCGTCCCGCAGCGGGTACCACTCGACCTCCGGCAGCGGCTCCAGCTCGCGGATCGCAGCCAGCACCCGCTGCCGTACCGCCTCCGACCGTTGATGCACGTGCCCCGTGCGGATCGCCACGACCGCCGACGGGTGCACCTCGGCGAGAGCCGCAATCTCCTCCACCCGCCCGGGCGGTGCCTTCTGCGGACGGCGCCGGACCCCCACCGCCCGCTCCCCAGAGACGACGTCGGCCAGGCGCAGCGCGGCCAGTTCACCCGACCGGCACCCCGAGTCGAGCACGATCCCCACCATCGCCAGCAGCCGGGCACGTTCCGCCCCCGACATGCCGATCCCGTCCCGCTCCAACGGCCCCGCCGACGCCATGTCCGCGAGACCCCGGTACAGCGCCGCCCGGTCCCGCGCCGGCACTGTGGCCTTCAACTCCGGCTGCTCCACCACCGGCAGCCACACTGCTTTCTCCGGCACCACCAGGCCGGCCAGGATCCCCAGGCAGTCCCGCACGATCCGCAGCGTCGCCACCGGCAACGGCTTACCCACGTCCTTCTCCAGGTGCCGCAGCTCCCCGGCCTCCGCCAGTCCCCAGAACGCGCGCAGCGACGGACGCGTGAACAACTGGGCAGCCGTACGCCGCGCCCGATCCGGCATCTCCTCCCGCTCGACCGCCCGGCCGAACATGCCGACCACCATCCACAACTGCCGGCCACGCTCCGCCGACACCTGGATCACGCCACCAGCGCCCGGCACCGGACGCCGCCCGTCCCATGCTGCTCGGTCTCCGGGCGCGACCTCGTCCACGACCGCGGCAAGCTGCCGCACCGACGCCACGGCGTACTGCCCTCTGGCCACCTTGCCCCTCTCCTACAGCCCGATGTTCGTGAGCGGGTTCCGCTCGTCCAGGCCGTCCACTTCTTCCACGTACCCCTGGAAGGCTTTGGACCCGTCGGCCCATCCTCCATGCCGGCTGGTGTGGATGGGGTCGGCCTTTGCCATGAGGGCGGCGGTGGCGAAGCCGCGGCGCAGCGAGTGGGAGCGCCACCGGCCGCTCATGCCGACGGCAGCCATGGACAGCTCCACGACGTCGGAGATGGCGTCGATGGTGATGCGGCCGGTCGGATCACCGATCTGGACGCCGCCGCGGTAGATAGGCGGGTTGAGGTAGCCGTGGCGGTCGATGCGCATGAACAGCGGACCGCTGTTGTGCTCCTCGGCGGCCAGGGCATCGAGGTAGTCGCGGGTCGCGCGGACGGGACACGTTTCCGGGGCCGAGCCGTACTTGACCGTGACGTTTTGCCACTTCTTGATCTTCACGCGGTAGATCCGCACCCGGATTCCGGTGCCCTGGACCTCTGCAGGCTCGGTCACCGAGCCCACGTTGAGCAAGGTCAGTTCGCTGGCGCGGGCCGCGCAGGCGAAGCCCAGGAGCAGGATTGCCGCGTCCCGCTTCCCCTTCAGGGTCGTGCGGTCCACGACGGACAACGCCCTTTCCAGCACCGCGGGGACGGCCGGCGAGGTCTTCCGTGGACGGGCCTGCTCGGAGTCCGCCGTGGACAGCTTCCGCCGGTACCCGGCGACGACCTTGCGCGCTCCCTTGGTCTCGGGTGGCTGGACGCCGGCCGCGCTGTGCATCGTCCGGATGGACGCGATGATCCGCTCCATGGTGGACGGGCTGTACGGCCGCCCGGTGCGCTTCCGCGGGGTGCGGGTCAGGTGGGAGATGTAGTGGGAGACCGTCTGCGGTGCCGCCGGGACGGCCCGCCGCCCGACGGTGAGGCACCACGCGGTGAACTCGGCGAAGTCCCGCTGGTACGCCGTGTTGGTGGAGTCGGCGATCCCCGCCTCGATGTCCTCCTGGACCTCGTCCGGCAGCCATGCGTCCGGGTCGTCCTTGGCGTCCGGCCGCGCCGGAACCGCGTCCTGGCGTACGGCGGGGAGTCGGTCGTCCTCGACCAACTCCCCGTCCACCACCTCGTCGTCGTTCACCGGTGCTGTCCTCGCCACACGACCGCAGCACCGATGAGGCCGGACAGCCCGCCGACGAGGCCGCAGATCCCGAAGATGAGCTGCGCTGTGTCGCTCATGGCCGCCACTCCTCCTTGTAGTCCGGGTGCGCTTCGTATGGCACAGCGAGCCGTCGGGCCACATCCCATGCCGCTTGCGCAGCATCGTCGAACCCGGAGCCGTACTCCCGGTCGTACGCCTTGGGGAGCACCTCGTCCAGGATGCTCTGCACGGCGTCGACCTCCGCCACGGCGATCTGGGCCTGCTCCAGCGGTAGTAGGAAGTGCGCCGCGGCGCGCCGCTCGGCGAACCTGTCGTTCAGGAACGCCATCAGTGCGGCGTCGCGTCCGAATGTGTCCTCATCCACGGGCCTCTCCCCTGCTCGGATCTTGGCTCCATAGAAGGAACGTTATCCGGAGCTAGGCGATCCGATGCCCCGAACAACCCCTGAGGGACACGAAAATAGAGAAGCCGTTGAGCGATCAACGACTTCTCCAGGATCGATCCTAAGAGGCGGCGCCCACGCCGCCCCATCACGAGATGACGTTCGGTTGGAGGTCGAAGAAGAGGACCTTGGCATCGCGGAAGGGATGCCCGCTCTTCTTCTGCACCCCAGCAGTAAGCGACGCGATGAGCTTGTTGCAAATGGACTCGCGGGTCTCGTCTGCCGCCACAGGGATGAGGCCCTGCTCCCCAACCAGCGTCTGGCGCCCGTCGACCATTCCGCTCAACGTAAGCGTCCAGTGGTACATCCCGCGGTTCGCCGCCTCAGTCGCCATGCGGACAGTGATCTTGCCGACCGGGTCCAGCAGGCGGTGAGCAGCGCTGTGCAGGGCTTGATCGTAGGGACGGGTCTCGTCCGCGGCCTCGTACTCGCGCAGGTCCAGGATGCGGCGCAGCTGCTCGCTCTCGCGGAGGAGCGTCATCATCAGGTGGTCCGTCTCGGCCTCGGCTTTGCTGTCTCGGTTGGTCATGCGCTTCTCCCCCACGAACGCAGTAGGAATCCTAGGCCCGAGGCTACGCGTGCGACTCGGCGTCATGCCCCAACCGTCCCACAGATCATCACCCCTGGTGACAGGGCTCTAAACACACGTTATGCGCTTCTGTGGGAGCCGTTCTAAGCGCACGCTGTCTTCTCCAACACGATGGCTCCGGGACCTGAGAATCGAGTTGCGCGAGCCCGGCGTCGGTACGATCAGCAACCCATACGAATTCGGGAGGGGACGAACATTGAACAGCGCCAGCAACGACGACTACGGCCCGCACAGCCCCGACTACGGACTGTCCTATGAGCCCGACCCCTTCGCGGATCCAGAGCCGATTGACGACCCCGACGCCTGGGAGCTCGAATTCCGAGAGGGCGACCCGAACGAGGACCACACCGAGGCGATCTGGGAGCAGGGCTACCGGGACGGCCACATCACCCGGGAGCAGCTCTCAATGCGCCGGGCGCCAGAGGGAACGCCCTACTCCGTAGAGGGGCCAGACCAGGCGCCGGCAATTCGGTCGGCAATCGCAAAACTGCGGCACAAGCTGGCCACTGCCGAACTGACCGATGCAGAGCGTGCCTTGGAGGAACGCACGCTCGCCATCCTCCAGAAGGGGATGGACGAGAACGAGCCTCCGGCGGGTTCCACCTTGGCGCTATGAAGAGCGGGCACCTGATTCCTGGCACACTCGGGCCATGACGAACCGCTCTACGTGCCACTTCGGACACGAGTACGACGAGACCGACGCCAAGGCCGTCGACTACCACACGGAACCGGTGGAATGTAACGGGCGGCGGACTTGCCGATGCCAGAACAGGCCCCGCTGTTACCCGTGCGGTGACTCTTTCTGCCTCTGCTCTTCGCACTGATCCGTGGCTTCATCGTGCGGCGTCCCCTCGCTGACGGCCCTGATCCGCTAGGTTATCCACCAGAGTTGGCCGTTCGTCCTAGGCGGCGGTGCAACAAGCAGTTCCGGGCGAGTACACGCTCCCCGCGGACTTGAGAGGCCCCCAGGCGTGTACCTGGGGGCCTCTCCTGATTCCACCGCGCGCGGGTAGCTACCTGAGGACCGCGGTGACCCGTACGGACCCGCCGCCCGCGAGCTTCTCGGCGAACTCCGTCAGCTTCGGCTCGCGCAGGGCAGTCGACATCCGGCGGCGCCACACCCTCTGCACCTCTACCATCACCTCGTCGACCGGCCGACCTATGCACGCCGGGCTGAGAGCGTTCAGGTCCGCGGTGAGCTGGTCGGCCAGCTCGTCCCCTTTGGCCTGCGCCGCCTGGTTGACGACCTTCTGAAGCTTCCGCTTGTCGAACTTGAACTTGGCCACGTGGCCTCCTTCGAACCGGGACTGCCGTTCACCCCGCACGCCATGTGGCCCGCCAGCGGTCCGCTCGCCTCGACGGTACCTTCGGCCACTGACATCTCACCCGAACAGCGCAATCAGGGTGGCACGCCAACACCCTTGACCGCCCTGCATATGCCAGAGAGGGTGAGGGCCTGACGAACGGAGACGATCGTGGACGAGGAACTGCGCACCCGTACGATCACCCTGCCCGAGGGGACGACCGCCTCGTGACGGATCCGATGGAGGTCCGCACCGAGCAGTCCGTCGAGTACCGCACTCTTCTTCTCGGCCTGCCCGACGGCGCCCCTGAAGTGCCCATGCCCTACGGCGTCGGGGCGCTCTCGCCCATCGGCGTCCACCTGAAGTACACGCACGCCTTCGAGGCGAGGCGCACTTCCGCCTCCGCTCGCGTCTACGGCTACTTCCGCGAGCCACGCGGAGAGCTGACCAACCGCCTGGTCGACGTCACCTTCGAGGTGGGCATCTTCTGGGCGCCTGAGTGGATCGTACGGCTGGCGCAGTCGTCGTGCCCCATTGGCTGGAAGTTGGACGCGAACCCTGCACTCACCTGAACGGAGACGCCGTGAACCTGTGGACCAGCAAGAACACCAAGCCGAACCCGAAGCCCATCCCAATCTCCGAAGGCCTTCTGGAGGAGATGGTTGAGGCCAAGCGCCTGGGCCTCCAGAGCGATCTACGGGTGCTGGCGCAGCGGCTCCGCGCGGAAGCGCCCTCCCAGTCCGCGGGCTTTGACGCCGGCATCAACTGGGCCGTGCTCTGGTTGGAGAACACCGCCACCGGACTGACCAGGAAGTGACTCAGCCGTGCAGTGAGGAACCGGCGCGTCAGGAGTCGGACTGATCCGGCCGCGCAGACATGAGCACGCGGTCCATCTTGTCCGCCAGGTCTTCGAACTCGCCGGCCAGCGTTATCAGCGTCACCGGATCGAGCTGGACGTCACCCACGGCCGGAGAGCACCGCAGGCCACCCAGCGCTGCACCCTCGCTCCAGTGCTGGGCGAACCTGCGCAGAATCCCGAGAAGGTCCGAGGCAGGGATCAACACGCGGCCGTCCTGGTCGTACACCACCTCAGAGATCCACCCATCCGCGCCATTGCCGTCCCTGGCCGCTTCGTCGCCCATTCTGTTGCCCCCAGGTTCCCGTCGCTGGGGGCCGATCGTACACACGGGCGGCGGGCCCACGGCGGAGCTTCGTGAGCAGCTTGATCAAGTTATTTGTTGTGCAAAGTTATAGGACACGGGTGGGGTCTCCCCCGCCTCGTCAGGCCGGGATCAACTCCCGGTACGCCGCCGCGATCCGGCGGCTGAGGTACACGTGACCTGCGTCGTTCGGGTGGACGGAGTCGGCGCCCACGTAGGTGGCTGCGTTGGCGGCGGTGATCCACGGTCCGTGGGTGGCGACGAGGCTGCCCGCCGTGTCGTACAGGGCTCCGGTGACCGGGGACACGAAGCGGTAGCCGGCGTTGGCGGCCGCGGTGCGCAGGGTGGTGTCGGTGTTGACGATGCTGGCGCCCGGGCTGCCGGACGGTGACCAGCAGCCGATGACGAGGACGTCGGCGTTCGGCAGGCCGCTGCGGATGGCGCTGTAGAGCGCGGCCGCCGCGGTGGCGATCGTCGCCTGGTTGCCGCCGTTGTCGTTGTAGCCGCCCCAGACGATGAGGCGGTCCGGGTTCCAGGCGATGACGTCGGCGGCGAGGCGGTCGGCGAACGTGGCGAAGGACCCGGTGGTGATGTAGCCGGTTCCGCCGCGGCCCTGCTCCCATGCGTCGGTGGATCCGAGGAGTCGTGCCGCCCGGTGGAACCAGGTGCCTGCGCCGGCGCCGGTGTTTTGGGAGGAGCCGTCGGAGAGGGAGTCGCCGAGGACCATGAGGCGGCCGCCCTGCAGCGGGACTTGCCACATGGTGGCCGTGGGCGGGAGGTAGACGCCGCCGAAGGGGAAGGTCGAGAAGTCGAGGCGGATCCGGCGGGGTGCGGCGGAGCCGAGGTCGATGGTGATGAGGTGACCGGAGCCGGCGGTGGTGCCGCCGCTGGACTGCATGAGGTCGGTGACCTTCCGGCCGTCGATCGTCAGCCGGAACATGGTCGCGGCCGAGATGTACTTCATGCGGACCTGGAAGATGGCGGCGTCGGTGCCGAACTCGACGGACCAGATGCCCTGACCGGAGGCGTAGGTGTTGGGGTACTTCGACGTCGGGAGCGTGTAGTTGGTGTCGGGGCTGCTCGCGCCGATCTGGAACCCGTCGGCGCCCGCGTACCGGTACGGGCCGGTGACGTCGCTGCCGGTGAGGGCGACGCCGGGCGGGGCGTACTTGATGTACCCGCTGGTGGGCGTGGTGGTCTGCGCGGTGGAGATGGACGGGGCCGCGCCGGCGTAGAGGCTGTCGGACGTCACCGGGTCGGGGAGGTCGCGGCGGCGCCAGGTGGTGGTGGGAAGAAACCGGGCGGCGGCATAGGCGCGGTCGCCGTGCGGGTCGGTGGCCGCAGTGTGGGCGGTGACCTTGTTGGTGGCGTCGGTGGCCGCCGCAGTGGTGGCCGCGGTCTGGGCCGCGTCGGCCTTGGTCTGCGCGCCGGCGGGGGTCTCGGCGCCGATCGAGGCGGGGGTGATGGGGTCGCTGCCTCCAGCACCGTGGGTGTCGGCGTGGGCGAGCGGGGGCCGGGCGTTGGTGGTGGAGGGGTCGTCGGAGGCGAGCGCAACGTCGGGGCCAGTGCCGGCGGCGCCGAGCGGGGGCTGCGGTCCGGCCGGGCCAGTGTCGCCCTGGTCGCCCTTCGCGCCGGGTGCGCCGTCCGCCCCAGCAGCGCCGTCTGCCCCGGGCGTGCCCTGGATGCCCTGCTCGCCGCTGGGTCCGGGGACGACGACGTAGTGGGAGCGGGTGGGGTCTGCCTGGTCGAGGGTGTCCATATCGACCTCGGTCTGGGTGACCGACAGCTTCATGTAGAAGCGGCGCGGCCCGGCACCGTTGATGGTGACGGTGACCAGCCACACCCACTCGGACGGGTTGGCGCCGGGGATGTCGCACGGCAGGAGGCGTACGCCCACGACGCCGTCGGCGTCGACGAGACGGCCCTGGGAGTCGAACCGGTAGGTGCCGCTGCCGGTAAACGCGACACCAACGCTGGGAACGTTGATGACGGGGGCGACGGGCGCGAACGTCACGGTGCCCACGGCAGGACCGCCACCTGCCGGGCTTGCGGCGGTGTAGTGGACAAGGACGGTCGGCAGACCCTCGGGGAACGGCAACGGGAGCTCCAGGTCAGTAGCGGCGGCGGTCGGGGGCGAAGCCGAGGATGGTCAGGAGGGACTGGCGCTGCGGGCCGGGCTGCGACGGTGCCGGTGTGCTAGTGGCGGTGCAGGTGTAGCGGGGGGCGGCCGGGTCGAAGCCGTCAACGGGGGCGCAGGTGTAGGTGACGCCTTGCGGGTCGGTGTAGGTCCAGCCGGCCGGGGGGCGCCCGTCCTGGCCGTTCGTGCCGTCAGTGCCGTCCTGTCCGTTCTGGCCCGGGGCGCCGTCCTTGCCGTCGGCGCCGTCCACGCCGTCGCGTCCTGCGGCTCCGTCGGTGCCGGGCCGACCGCTCGCGCCGGGGGACGGCGTCGGCGCGGGGTCTCCCGGGTCTCCGGGGTCGCCCTTGTCTCCCTTGTCGCCCTTCGGGCCAGGTATCGGTACGGGTACGGCGGCACGGTCGGGCAGGTCATCGACGGCGGCCGTCGGGTCGGGTGCGACCGGCGTCTTGCCCTCGGACTCGAGCTGGGTGCGGAGCTTTCGGACGTCGGTGGCCAGAGTGGTGACGGCGTTGCCGCGCAGGTCGGCCTCGTTGGCGAGGTCGGCGGCCTTCTGGTCGGCGGTGTCGATGCGGGCCCAGAGGATGGCTGCGATCCCGAAAAGGGCAATGAGCGCGCACAGGGTGGCGAGGCCGCGCCAGCGGGCGGCCAGGAACCGCTGGGTGCGGCTCATCCGGGGTCTCCTCCGAGTTGAACGATGATGAGGCGTAGGCGGGTGATCTCCGCCTCGGCTGCGGCGCGGGCCGCTGCTGACTGGGCCAGCGCCGCGTCCTTCGCGACGAGCGCGGCGTTCTTCTCGACGACCTCCTCCTTGAGGAGCGCTTTCTCCTCCTTGAGGCTGCTGCGCTCCTCTTGGAGTTCGTCGGTCAGCGTGCTCAGGCTGTTCAGGGACAGCTCCCCGCGCTTGCCCACGTAAGCCACCGCTGCGGTGGCCAGCACGCCAGTGAAGGCGACGAGCGCCCCCACCAGCGTGACGGTGGTCGGGTCCATTCACGGGGTCCAGTCCATGCCGGTGCGGGCGGGGGGGGTCAGGCCGTGGGCAGGGTGCGCTGCGGCACCTTGGCGGTGACCTGGGTGCGGTCCCACATGCCGACGGCGATGGTCACGGCGACCATGACCGCGGCCTGCTTCTCGGTGGACCAGTCCAGGCCGTAGCCGATGGCGAGCGCGAGGGCGGCCTGGGCGAAGCCGATGATGGCGGCGCCAGCGCCGTTGTGGACCATCCAGGCGATGAGGAGGCCCATTCCGGCGGCGGCGATGCCGTTGACGTTGGCCTGGGTCTCCGGGGAGGCGTCCCAGCCGAACGCGGCGGCGAGCTTCACGAGGACGGCGACCAAGGTCAGCCAGGCGGCCGGCTCGCGGCCGAAGAGCAGGGGGGTCTTCACGAGGGATCTCCTTGATGGTGGGCGGAACAGGTGGTGTGGGGTCAGAGCTGCTTGGGGACGCGCAGGCGGTCCCACGAGGTCTTGCCGGGGGTGCCGTCGGCGTCGGAGCCCGAGAAGCCGAGCTTCTTCTGCCACCTCTGGTACGACCGCTTGTCGGCGTTGGTGAAGAAGGGTCCGGGGCCGTCGGCATAGGCGGAGCAACCTTCGGCGACGAGGCGGCGGCCCATCGCGGTGATGATCGGGCTGCGACGGCCGACGGTGAAGAACGCCTCACCCGGGAACGGCTCGTACTGAGGGGCCGGGGCCTTCGCGGGGACCTTCAGGCGCTGGCCGATGGCGAGGACGTTCGGGTTCTTCAGGCCGTTGAGGGACGCGAGCTTGGCCACGGTGGTGCCGTAGCGGGCTGCGATCTCGGAGAGGGTGTCGCCGGATCGGACGGTGTACGTCGTGGTGCTCGGCGCGGTCGTACCGCCGCCGGGTGCGGGCGGAGGCGTGCTGCCTCCGCTGGACGGCTTGCCGGGGACGATCGCGGTGTCGATGGCGCCTGGGTCCCAGTGGTTCTGACCGCGGATCTGCCCGTGCGCGTAGTGGCCGCCCTGGTTCTCCCAGACGTCCTTGGGGCGCTTCGTGGCGGCGGCCGCCGTGGCGGGCGGCTTGCCGACGGGCCAGACGTCGGGGATGCCGTGCGCGCGCATCGCGGCGATGAGCTTGCGGTAGTTCGGCTTCTTCGCGGGGTCGAAGCCCTTCGTCCACGGGGACGCGGCGCGGCCGAGGACCTCAACCTGGATGCAGACCTTGCCGGTGCGGTTGACGCGGTACGAGCCGTCGTTCTTCAGGGCGCGTCCGGACTGGGTGAGCGGGCCGAACTGGCCGAGCTTGTCGGTGACCGGGTCGTAGATGACCTGAGGTTCCGCTCCCACCCGGATCAGGTAGGCGGCGACGGAGGTGAAGTAGCTGCCGCCGGCCGGTGACTCGGTGGTGTGCCAGACGGCGCGGGGAGGCTTGCCCGGGCTGTCGCTGGCGCCGCCGATGGACTGGTCACCGAACCGGACGACGCCGTCGATGTACGCAGGGCCGGAGGCGCCGCGCATCAGACCCTTGAGGTCCTCGGACTTGGACGCAGCGTCCGGCCAATACACGCGGTACTCGGATGCGTCGGTCGGTACGTACACGTCGAGGTCGCCATCGTCCCGCAGGACCATGAAGGCGCCCTCGAGCCGGGGGTGTTCCTTCACCCACCGCTCGGTGTTCTTGAGCGCGGCGATGGCGCGGACCTTGTCGACGTGGGCCTGGTCGACGGTCCCCAGGTAGGTGGTGGTGATTTCGAGAGTCGTGGGGTCGAGGTGGTCGACCGCTACGTGGAAGGCGCTCACGAGGTGTCTCCGTCGAGTCGGGGCTGGATGAGGTCGGTGCCGGGGCGCAGGGCGAGGTAGGTGGACAGGCGCAGGAGGCCGTCGCCGTGGTCGCCCCAGCCGGTGCCCCAGGAGTTCCGGAACCGGAGCACGGTGCGGTCCGCGTCGAGGTGGCCGCCGGTGTGGGCGACGGTCTCGAGGGCGGTGAGGCACACCTCGTGACCGCCCTCGAGCGGGCTGGCCGCCCAGGCGGGGTCGGCGTCGATGAACCCGCCCAGGCCGGGGGTGCTGAATGCGGCGTGCCACGGCATCCCCATGAGCACCGGTCCGGTCTGCAGCGCGGCGCAGAGCTCTTCGGCGGTGGTGGCGTGGCGGTAGTGGGTAATGAGGCCGCGGTCGCGGAGGGCCTTGGTGACGCCGAGCCCGGAGGAGCCGACGTCCTGGGCGGGCCAGGCGTACTGATGCCACTGGTCGCGGGTGGTGGCGTCGGCATAGAGGCCGAGTGCGTAGTGCTGGGCGGCGGCCGGGTCGGTGAGGCTGAAGCCGGCGGCCGTGGCCTGCTCGGGGGTGAGGAGGGTGGACAGCAGGGCGGTGGCCGCGTTGCCGGTGCAGGACGCGAGGGCGTCAGCGTCGGACTCGAGGCCGTACGCCTCCGTGGTGCGGATGCCCTGGGCGAGCAGGTTCCTCTGGTCGAGGACGGGGATGCGGGGTTCCCAGGCGGCGCGGTGCAGCGGGTGGCCGTCGTATGCCTGCCGGTAGGCGAGGCTGCGCGGGTCCAGCACCTGATGACGGCCTAGGTGCGGCTGGACCTCGTACGTGGTCACCGTGGTTGCGGGCATGGCCCGGCTGCTCCTGCACTTCCCCGCGCCCAGAGCTTGGACTTCTGCGCACCGCGATCGGTGCGGTCCCTCGGGGGTGGAGCAGATGAGGCGGAGGGTCGCCCTGGTGATCAGCGTACGAGCCCGGCGGGGGATCGTTCCCCCTGCTCCGGGGTCAGTCCAGCGGCCAGGAGAGGGTGGAGAAATCGAAGAGGTCGTTGACGGCGCGGGTGGCGTTGGACCAGACGGAGACGACGCCGTCGGCGCCGACGCGGCAGCCGAGCAGTGCGGGGGTGGAGCCTGTGACGAACGGGATGGCGAAGTAGTGGGCCTTGGCCGGCCGGTAGCCGGACGGGATGGTGAACGCGTCCTGCTGGACGCCGGAGCTCATGGCGGTGGCGACCATGGCGCAGCCGTCGAGGCGGGCCCGCTTGGCGCCGCGCGAGACGCGGACTGTCTGGTAGGTGGAGTTCGTGGACTGCTTCCACGCGTTGAACGTCGGGGTGGACCAGGTGCCCTCTTCGCTGACTGTGCCGTACTGGGCCGCCAGTTGCCCGGTCACCTCGAACACGTCCGTGGTGTCGGTGGAGGAGTGCGTCCAGCCCTTGTTGCGGGCATCGGTCCAGTCCATCGTGTCGGCCGTCGCAGTGAAGTCGCCGACCTCCTCGGTGCCGGTTCCGGGCTGCTCAACGCGGACGGTGAACTGTCCGAGCCCCGCGCCACCGTCGGCTGCGTAGGCGTACAGGTAGGTGTTCGCGCCGGAGCCGTCGCCGGTGGAGAGGAAGAACTCGCCCTGGTCATTCTCCGTACCGCCGCCGCTGATGAGCTTCAGGCCGGCGCTGGTGCCCGCCTCCACAGCGGGGGCCCACAGGATGAGGCTGGGACGCGGGTGGCCGGCGTCGGTGTCGACAATCGCAATGAGTTCGCCGGGCTCTACCTCGCTGGCGACGCCGGAGTAGAGGCGGACCGCGTTCTCGCCGACGGTCTCGCTAGGGGCGATGACCACACGCTGCCCTGTGGCGGCCGTGCGCAGGGTGGCGCCGGTGATCGTCTTGCCGTCGATGGCGTCGGCGGCGAGCTTGCTGCCGGTGATGATGCCGTCGGCGACGTCGTCGGCGACGACGAGGGCGGGGGCTATCGGCCCGTTCTGTGCGGATGGGTCGGAGGCGTTGCCGGAGGTGTTGCGGGTGACGAGGCGTACGTACAGCGGGGTCTCGGTGGAGATGGTGACGACCGCGCCCTGCGGGGTCTCGATGGTGTTCTGCAGGGTGGCCGAGGTGGGGGTGAAACCGGCGGTGGCGGAGGCGTGGACCTCGACGCGGGAGAAGTCCAGCGGCAGGACCTGGTCGTCGGTGAAGTTGCCGTCCCATGCGGCTGCGATCCCGCCGAGGACGGAGGCCGTGTAGGGGGCGGACGGGGTGGGCGGGACGGGGCCGTTGACGACGTTGACGGCGGTGGTGCCGTCAGCCTGCTGCCCAACGAGGGCGCGCAGGGATCCGGCGCCGTCGCGGACCTCGATCGCCGCGTCGTCGACGGACGCCGAGCTGAGGCGTGAGGAGCGCTCCAGCTTCGCCATCTTGTTCTCGAGCTGGGTGAGGCGGGTTCCTATGTCCATCAGGACACTCCTCCGTACTGGTAGCTGTCTGCGGGGTTGAGGGTGATGACGGCCAGGCCGCCAGCGGTGTGGGGGCGGTAGGTCCAGCCGGTGATGCGGCACCAGCCGGTGTAGTCCGTCCACGCGTTGTGCACGCGGACGTAGATGTCGTCGCCGACCTGCCAGCCGCCGAACGGGGCGGCCGGCGTGTTGCGGATGGTGATCTGGGGGACGGCGCCGAGGCGTTCACGGCGGACCCGTTCCGCGGCCGCGCGCGAGGCGAGGACGTCGTTGGCTTTGACGTCGGGCAGGTCCAGGACGTGCTCGAGGCGCAGGCGGCCGTTGCGGACGGCGGAGGTTTGGCGGCGCTTGGCGGAGCCGTCGCCGGCGCCGGAGGCGATGACGACCTGGGCGTACTCGTCGCCGGAGATCTGCACCTCGGGGTCCTCGACGACGTTGATGCCGGACGCGAAGGTGAGGTCGGTGCGGCGGGCGCCGAGGCGCGGCCAGCCGAGCCGGATCCGCTTGACGACGCTGGTCTTGTCCGCGTTCCACTCGCTGGTGCACGTGTAGTCGGGGGTGGCGTCACCGGAGACGAGCTCGTCGATCCTGTCGCCGAGCCGGGGGGTCTCCCAGGCGTTGAAGGCGTACACGTCGGACGGGGTGCCCACGGTCGAGGTGCTCGTGGTGCTGTCGACGATGACGCCGAGGCTGCCGTCGGCGACGGACTGGGCGTAGGCCCAGATGTCGCGGATGACCTGGCATCGGTCGGCGTAGGTGTAGGGGCCGCGGCCTTGGAGGTTGCCGTGGAGGTCGTGCCGGCGCTGCAGGTACGACGACCAGGACGCGGCCTCGATGGCGAGGGTGTTGCCCTGGGTGCGGGCGTCCCAGACCAGGCCGCCCCAGCGGATCTCGCCGTCCTCCTCGACGTAGATCTCGGTGGTGCCAGGGTCAACGAGGGTGGGCTGCTGGGCGAGCAGGCGCGGCGCGAGCCGGCCGGTCAGGACGCCGGGGCCGTTCAGTTCGGGCCCGTACTCGAGGTCCTGCAGCGGCAGGGCGTAGGAGAGCCACGCACCGGTCAGGGCGTGCCGCGTCAGGACCCTCAGGCTCATCGGGGGGCCTCGATGAACTCGATGTCGGCGAGGAACGTCGTCGACTCGTTCGCTGAGGCCCTGCCGAGGTTCCCGGAGTAGCCGGCCGCCTGTGGCCGCAGGACCTGGGAGGTTCCCCGGTAGGCGGACGGGATGGTGAGGGTGTCGGCGGCTTCGGTGGGCACCCTGCGCACTCCCGTGCCCTGGTTGTCGTCGATGGTGACGGACTGGAGGGTGAGGGAGGCGCCGAACGTGGCGCGGAACGCCCCGTAGAAGTTGTTGGTGGTCAGGCGGAGGCTGGAGACGCGGACGTCGACGATGGCCTTGCTGGCCCAGTCGGGGATGGCGACGCTCCAGCCGGGGACGGTGGTCCAGTACGCGAACGTGGTGGAGGCGCCGAGGTCGTTGCTGGCGGACGTCGGTGACTGGACGGGCAGCATCTGGCGCTGGCGGCGGGGATTCGCGATCTGCCGGACGTCCACGATCATGGCGTCGGTGATGGTCGCGGTGGACGCGGGAATGTCGATTCGGGCGAGCGGGATGCCGGTGCGGCCGTCGGGGATCGCCGTCGCGCTCGAGGACACGTTGGAGATGACGTCGAAGTAGACGACGGGATCGACTTCGGGGTCGAGGGTGCCTTCGTACTCGGGGTCTTCGACGCGGATGATGACGAGGTCGGAGCGGGGGGTGCCGCCGGTCGCGGCGATGTCGATGGTGTCTTCGCCGACGTTGCACACGGCGTAGGAGCCCTGGAAGGCGCTGACACGGCCGCGGACGATGCCGGAGCCGTCGCTGATCTGCACGCCTCCGCCTGGGGTGTCGAGCTGGGTCACCTTCAGGTCGTCGCCTTGGGTGATGCCTTCGGCGCCGAGGGACAGGTCGCGGACGAGCATCCTGAATGCCTGGGCGCTGTGGGTGGCGCCGTTGGTGAGGATCGGCGCGTCGAAGAGGGTCATGGTCGCGTCTCCTCAGAGGGCGGTGTAGGCGTCGCGCCAGGTCAGGCGCAGGCGGGCGGTGTTGGTGCCGTCGAACGCGGTCCAGCGCATCTCGGACTGGCCGGGCGGCAGGGAGAACTCGTCGATCCTGGAGGCGGGCGACAGGAGGGTGGTGGCGTTGCCGCCGGTCTCGCGGATGACGGTGCGGTGTCCGGGCCGGGTGTCGATCTCCACCCACTGCCCGGCGGTGAGGGAGAGGGTGGGCAGGGCGAGGGTGCGGCCGGATTCGACGTGCCGGAGGGTGGCCTGGGTGCACGGTCCGGTGATGCGGATGACGGGCCATGCGGGGGCGTCCCCGAGGTTGGTGACCCAGCCGGGCCGGTCGGCGGCCACGGTGCCGTCCTGGACGTAGATCGGGGCGGCGACGGGGGCGGCGAACCCTCCTCCGGTGAGCCAGCCGAGGGGGAGTTCGGTGGTGGTCTCGGTGTCGGCGTACCAGGTCGGGTCGGTGGCCAGCCACTCGATGTCGAGGGGGATGTAGCCGTGGATGGCCTGGCGGACCTCGGCGTCCAGGCGGCGCAGGCGGCCCTCGAGGCGCTTGACCGGCCGGCCGTCCCACGCGATCCGGAAGGCCTGGGTGACTCCCCCGGCGAGCCGGACTGTGGTGTCGGCGGACGGCTGCTGCAGCGCGGCCAGCATGTCGAGGGCGGCCGCCCGGTCGCCGGGGGCCTTGATGGCGGCGGCGATCTGGATCTGGCGGGCGGCGTAGTAGTCGGGGCCGGGCCAGACGCCGTCCATGGACGGCTGGTCGAAGTCGCTGTCCCGTACGGGCGGCCGGCCCAGTCCGGTGATGTCGTGGACCGGCACAGCCGTGTTCTTGCCGATGAGGACTCCGCCGAGGTCGATCTGCCCGGTGGTGAGCGTCAGGTCAGGCACGAGCGGCCACCCCTCCCCTGCGTGCGCGCCGCATCTGCCATTCCAGGGCGGCGCTGATCTCGTGGGCGGACGCCCCGGTACGGACGGCGGGCACGGACAGGTTGAACGTGTCGCCGCCGGAGGGGACGACGACGACCTGCCGCTGGGAAAGGTCGGTGACGCCGACGCCCATGCGGGCCGCGGCCTCGCGCAGGACCGGCAGGGCCTGGGAGCGCTTGTTCTGCCCGAGCGGGATGAACGCCTCCCCGCCGGTCGAGGGTTCGGCGAAGGTGACGGCGCCGCCGCGGGTGGCGTAGATGCCCTCGCGGATCCCGCCGTTCGCGTAAGAGAGGCCCTTCCCGGCGCGGCCGAGGTCCGCGAGGAACTTCGTCGCGCGCGACCCGAGAGCCTTCTTGATCTGACCGGAGGCCCTGCCCGCGGTGTCGATGATGTCGTCCTCGCCAAGGCCGGTCTTGCCCGCGACGTCGTGGATGCCGGTCTTCGCGGTGGAGATCGCGGCGATGATCGCGAGGAGCTGCTGCACCTGCTCGCCGGTGAGCTGGCTGTTGGCCCTCTTCGCCGCCGAGTTCGCCGCGCCCGCCTTGCCGTTGTCGCGCACGGCGGCGGCCGCGAGGTCGATGGCGGCCTGGTCGCCCTGCGTGCCGAGCTGCCGGGCGAGGTCCCCGTGGCCGCGGGCGGCGAGCGTGACGAGGTTCTGCTGGAACCGGTCGTCACCGCTGATGGCCCCGTTCAGGGAGCGGGTGTAGTCGGACAGCGACGCCTTCGCCGTGGCGGCCAGACCGCGCAGCGAGGCGGCCATCTCGTTGATGTACTTCGTCGAGCCGTTGGCCATCTTCTTCGTCAGCGCAACGCCGTCCTTGCCCATCGCGGCAAGCGCCTCGGCGACATCCCCGCCGACCCGGTCGGCCACCTTCTCCAGGTCCCGGTTCCACGCCTGCGTCGCCCGCGAGTTCGACCTCAGGGACCGTTCGACCTGCCCGAGGTCGAAGTACGAGACGTCCTTACCCTTGACCTTCTTCGTCCGGTTGCCTGCGCTGCCGGCGTCGGACGGGCTGTACAGGGATCCGGTCGAGGGGTCGTAGCGCCAGTCGGTGACGCCTCCGTTGGCGTGCCATTCGATGGCGGCCGGGTCTCCGCCCAGGCGACGTACGGTCTCCTCGGCGATCCGGCGGGAGCGGGGGCGCTTGGAGGGGCTGAGGGGTACGTAGGCCTCCCCGCCTGTCTCCTGTTCCGCCCATACCCGCATCGCTCCGGCCGGGGCGATCTGCGCAACGTGGTCCTCGCGCAGGCCGCCGTTGGCGTAGAAGTCGAGGACGGAGCCGCGGGCCTGCGGGGCCTGGACCATGTTCGGGATGCCGTTGCCGTCGGTGTCGTAGACGGTGCGCTTGAGGTAGGTGGTCGTGATGGTGATGGAGCGGTCCGACAGCCGGTCGCGGGCCGCCTGCACGGCGCCGATCCCCGCCAGGGCCGTCCCGGTGTAGGCGGTCACCTTGACCTGGCCGTCGGGCAGGGTCTCGGTCTTGTAGCCGAGGTTGTGCAGCAGGGTCATCGCGCTGCCGGTGAGCGCGGAGACGGTGACGGATTTCGAGCCGGGGGTGGCCTCGATCTTCGCGATGACCTGGTCGAGGCCGGTGAGGGCATCCTCGCGGTCCATGTCCACCCGGGACTTCTTCACGTCCGGGATGAGAAGCATCTGCTCGCGGAGGATCGCCGCCTGTCCGGCGGTCAGGCCCATCGCGCGGGCGGCCGTCATGAACTGGTCCTGGCCGCGCTTGTAAATGCCGTTGACGGTCTCCCAGGAAGCGCCGGACTCCCGCGCCGCGGATGCCGCTTCGTCGGTCTTGGTGGCGAGGTCCTGAAGGGCGGAGGCGCCGGCTCGGGCTTTCTCCGAGTTCAGGTCGAGAACACCGTCGGTCATCTCCAGCGCGTCGGCGTTCTCCTTCGCTGCCTTCGCGGTGTCGTCGATGGCCTGCTCAAAGGCGATCTGGCCGCCGAGCGCGGCCCGGTTGGTCTCGTTGAGGGCCTGGATGGAGGCGCGCAGGCCGTCCGCGCTGGCTTTCTGCGCGTCGAGTTTGGCCTTGGTGGCCTGGGCCTGCTCACCGAAGACGCCCATGGACTTGGCCGCGAGTTCCTGCTCGGCCTTCAGCCCTTCGATCGCCGCCTGGTACTCGGGGAAGATCTGGGCGATCTCCTCGGTGGTGCGGCCGGACGCCTTGAGCGCGTCCTGGAACATTTTGAAGCGATCGGCGGCCAGTTCCGTGTGACCGGACGTGGCCAGGGAGGCCAGTCCCTCGTCGAGTACGTGGAACTTCTCCGTCAGCGCGCTGATGGACTCCGGCCCGTTGATGAGGTCGTCGATCTTGCCGAGGAGCTTCTCCGTTCCCACGATGCTGGGCATGAAGTCGAAGACCTTCATGCCGTCTTCCAGGCCCTTGGTGGCGCCCTTCAGCTGGTTGACGGAGCGGACGAAGCCCTTCATGTCGCCGAAAGTCTTCTGCAGCTCCCCGGTGAACTGCCCCGCCTTGCCGAGCTCCTTCAGGCTGGTCGTCAGCTTGTCGAGGTCCGGCGGTGCGCCCTTGGCCTCTTCGGCGAGCTCATTGATGGCCATGACGGCGACGGTGAGGACCGCGAGGACGATGGAGGCCTTCTGCATGGCGGACAGCTGCTGCGTCACACCGGCAATCGCAGAGGCGACGCCGCCGAAGCGCGCGGCCCGCACGAAGCGGGAGGTGTTGGTGGCCATGGTCCCCATGACCGGTCCGACGACGCCCATCGCCAGGCCGGCGAGCTGAATGGCCTTGAAGGCGAACGCGACCTGCAGGAGCGTGGACAGCACCTCAGTGGGGATCGCGTTGATGAGCTGGCCGAACGCATTGACGACGGTCAGCATCCCGACGCCCGCATCCGATGCGGCGGCCACGAGCTTCATGAGCGCGGAGAACAGTTCGGAGAGGGTGTCGGCGACCAAGGGGCCGTTCTCGCGGGCGTAGGCGAGGAACTCGCGCACGTTCCCGCCGATCTCGCCACTGTCCAGGCCGCGGGCGAGACGGACGACGCCTGCGTTGGCGCGGGCCAGGGTCTCGACCGCGAAGACCGTGAAGTCCTCCATGAACTCGTTGAAGGCGCCGGTCTCCATGGATCCGGCGAGGATCGTCATGAACCGGCTCATCTCGCGCGATGCGCCCTTGGCGAGCGGCGTCGTCTTGCCCAGGAGGCTGGAGAAGATCGCCATGCCCTTGGTGGCGACCGGCATCGTGTCGCCGGCCAGCGCGTTCGACCAGGCCTTGTAGTCGTCGGTGAGGACCTCGTAGGCGGCCGCGCCCTCGCGTGTCGCGGCCGGGAGCTCCTTGAGGATCGCCAGCTGTGCGAGCTCGGCCTTCGCGGCCTCCGGGGAGGACCGGCCGTGCTCGCGGACGGCTTCGTCGTACGCGGTCTGCGCCTCCGCCGCTTCCACGAGGCCCTTGATCTGACCGGCGATCGCGATCCCGAACACCCCGGCACCGGCGGCGGCCGCGGTCAGCCCGGCGGCGATCGGCACGAGCGAAGCGGCAATCGGGAGGAGCGCGGTACCGAGCATCCCGGCCAGGACCAGGAGCTGACTGCTCTGACGGTTCGCGTTCCCCATGGCGCTGCTGGTGGACCCGATGCTGCCGCCCAGGTTCCCCATGTGGCCGGTGACATGGCCCAGGGTGCCGTTCAGCTCGCCCATGTTCGTGTTCAGGGTTCTGGTGCGCTCGGACAGCGTGTTGAGGCGGCCGTCGGCGGTTCGGGCCGCGGTGGACAGGCTCCGAATCCCCCCGGCGGCGAGGAGCGCCTGGTTCCGCAGTTCGTCGAACGACGACGACACCGCTTCGGCCCGGCGGCGCAGCGTCCTGAGGGCGTCTGCCGTGTCCCGGGCGGCTTCCTGGACCTGACGCAGGGCAAGCTCGGCGCCGCCGGTCTGGTCGTCCAGGCGGACCTGGATGGTGATGTCGGTGTCGAGCTGGCGCAGCTGCTCTTCGGTGATCCGGGCTTGGTCGGCGAGTCGGCGCAGGTCGCGGCGGGCGTCGTTGGCGCGGTTCCCGAGCCGGCGCAGACGCTGGGCGCTGGTGTTGGTCTGGCTTGCGAGATGGTCCAGCGCGGCCGTGGTCGTGGTGGACGTGTCGCGGAGCTGGCGAAGCCGGCCGCGGGCGTCCTGAACGTTGGTGGCGAGGGTCCTGGCGTGGCGGGCGTTGTTGCGCAGGGAGCGGGACAGGCTGGCGCCTTGGCCTCGCAGGTCGACCGACAAGTTCCACTGGGCCACTGCCTGCCCCCTTCCTACTCGTCTTCGTCGTCTTCGTGCCGGCGGCGGCCGGCCCGCTTCATCTCCCGCTCGGTCTCGAGCGCCGCGTGAACGGCGACCGGGATCAACGCGAGCTTCAGGCCGTGCATGTCGGTGTCGGTCTTCTGTAGCTCGTCCTGCTTGTCAGCGAGGACCTGGCAGCCCACGCACCGCTGGACGGTGACGGCGTAGGCGTCGTCCTCGTCGTCGTGGCCGTGGTCCCAGTCCTCGTAGCGGGTGCCGCACTGTGCGCAGACGGTCCGCTGGTAGGCCCGGTACGCGAGGGCCTTCTCCCGGTCCCGTGCGGTCCAGCGGCCGTCACCGAGACCGAGGTATTGGGAGTGCGGGATCCGGTACGTCTCGCACAGCTCCAGCTCGGCGCGCAGCCGCTCGTCATGGGTCAGCCTTTTCCCAGGTCCATACGGACCTCGCTGTGCAGGTCCCACGCGGTGTTGAACAGGGCGACCGCTTCGGCTTCGGCCCAGGTGTCGAGGAACCCTCGGGCGGCGTCGGGGGTGATGCCGTCCACGGAGGTGGCGGCGATCAGCTCCGGCCCGAGGGACTCGACGTCGACGATCTGGCCGTCCTCGGCGCCCTGTTCGGTCGGGGGGTGCGCCGCTTTGAGCGCCTCGAACTCCAGCCTCGACAGCGCGCGGAAGGTGAGCACGATCGCCTCGGCGTCGAACGCGGCCTGTGCGGCCGTCAGCTTCGCCTCCGCGTCGGCGAGCGCCGCCTGCAGCACGGGCTCCTCGGGGCTGCGCTCCGCGTTGTGGACGGCGCGCTGGTGCCGCTGCCGTGCCTCGGCCAGGGCCTGGCGGACGGCGGGGGTGTCGCAGATCGTCAGCGTCGCGGTGGGGCGCTGGCGGTTCTGCAGCCGGGCGAGCTTGGCCGCCCAGTGGGCGTCCCTGGCGACCGCGTCGGCCGGCGGTGCGGGAGTGGTGGTCTTGGGCATGAGGGTGGTCCTCCGTCAGGGGAAGGGAACCCGGCCGGGCGCGATGCGCCCCTTCCCGAACGCGTCGGGCCCGACCGGGGACTGGGGGGAGGGCGGGATCAGCCGCCGGGGGTGGTCGTGGTGACCGCAACCGCCGGGGTCGTGCCGCCGGTCAGGGATCCCGTCGCGGTCATCTCCGCGACGTTCGCCCCGTCGTACTGGCCGCCGAACGTCACCGTGACCGGCGTACCCGGGTGCGGGCCGCCCGCGCAGACAACGTCGCCGGAGTCGATGTTGGACAGCGCCTCGAGCGCACTCTGCACGGCGGACGCTGCGGCGTTGTAGGCGATCGCGGCGGTGGTCTGCCCGGAGAACGTCAGCGTGTACGTGCCGCCGGTCGGGGAGCCGGTGATGGTGACGGTCTGGACCTCGTCGGTGCCGGCGGCCGGGACGGCGACGCTGAGCGCCGGGGTGTCCGTGATGGAGAACCGGGCGGTCCACTGCGCGGCAGCGTTGTCGACGGTGATCGCGGCCGACTGGGACGCCACACGCACCGGGTAGACGTCCATCGACTTGGATGCGGGGACGTCGCCCTTGCGGAGAATGATGATGAAGCCGGTGGTGCCCTTGGCGAGGGCCTCCTCCAGGGTGGAGGAGGCGTCGTCCTCGTAGAACGTCAGGCTCGAGTCGGCCGCCTGGTCGTCACCGGGAATCTTCGAGGTGAACGTCGACTCGAGGTCCGGCGTCTCGATCTCTTGATTCTCCAGGACGAAGCCCTCGACCGCGGCAATCTGCTTCGTCAGCTTCGTGGCACCGGCAACCTCGGCCCGGGTCGGGATGTAGGCGTCGGAGGCGATCGTGGGGGAGAAAAGAATCTTCGTGACGCCCTTGCGGGAGAAACGCGACATGGTGGGGACCCCTTGGGTGCTGCGTGCGGCTTGTGGCGGCCACCTCGAATGGGTGGCGTCCGCGTGGGGTCCCGCCGCGGTGCGGTCGTGCGCGCCTGTAAGTCAGGCGGGGGTCAGGGCGAGCCTGAACCGCTGTACGTAACTGATGATGGCAGCTGCGGGATCATTCGTTCCCCCGGGTTCGGTCTCGAGGCTGCGGCCGAACACCTTGTAGCCGGGGATCGTGAGCGCATGAAGCCACAGTCCGGTGGCCGGGTGCCGCTCGAGGACGACGCGGCGTGCCTTGTCCGCCATCCACTCAGCCTGGTCCAGCGCGCCGGACGACTCAGGCTGGGACGGGTCAGGGCCCGAGACCGAGGTGACCTGGTAGACGAGTTCGGCGTCCTCGTGCTCGTCGGCGAGCGGCGCCCCCGACACCTCGGTCGTCATCGAGTCGACGACGTAGTACGGCGGGACGCTCACCCCCGCGGGTGCCTTGCTGCGGCCCACGGGCAGCGCGGTCCCGGTGGCGAGCATGGTGACGAAAGCGTTCGTCGCAGTACGGCGGTCGATCACGCGAGGACCTCCTCGACGGCAAGGCCCATCTGCTCGCGCAGGACGGCGCCGATGAACGGCAACGCGGGCTGCACGTGCGGGTACGCGGGCTGGAAGAAGTGCCGGCCGATGCTGTCGGTCATGTCCCAGTACCCGAACTCAAGGCGGCGGCCCTGCGGCTTGGTGGTGCCGATCGTGCACATGGCGCCGTGCGGGATCGGGTGGTGCGCGTCCTTCCATGAGTCCCGGTAGTTCGGCACGGCACTGTTGCGGACCATCGGGCCGGGCCGGCCGGACGCATTCGCTTTGATCTTGCCGACGCCCAGGGTTCCGACGTGCTTCATGCGGCGCTCGATGGCCGGGCCGATCGCGTCCGCGGCTGCGTCCAGGCGGTCGCCGAGCTGGTCCAGGTCGACGGTCGTCATGCCGGGCTCCGCTGCTGGTCGAGCTGCGTGATTCGTACGGCCTCGGCGGTGCCCGCGCGCGCCTGGTCGGTGCACGTCCAGGAGCGGCCGAGCAGCGCGGCGTTGGCCGGGTTGTGCACCGCGGTGACGGTGACGATCGCGTCCTTCGGTGGGATCGGCGCCGACAGGGGCGTGAGAAGCCGGTAGGCGGACCGCGTGGCCTTCGGCCACGGGAGGTTCGCGTCGACGACGGTCATAACTGGTGGCCCGGATACGGGCAGGACCGCGCCGAGGCCCTCGTACAGCACGGTGCCGTCCGGGTACTCGAGCTGCCCGGTGGTCTCGTTAAGGACGGGCTCGCCGGCGCCGGGCTGCTCGATGCGGACGGTGTCGAGGAGGATGTTCTCCCCCACCCAGGCGCCGATGTCGGCGAGGACGTCATCGAGGCCGGCCATCAGTTCCCCTTCCCCTGCGCCCAGTCGGCGGCCTGCTGCAGCATGGCGCGGGCGAGGGCGTACCGGTCCTGGCCGAGGTCGTCGCGGTTGAGCGCGGCCTGCTCGAGGGTCTGCGGGTCGAGGCTGCGGAGGAAGTCCGCGATCGTCTCCGCCGGGTTCTGTTGCTCCTCGCCTACGACGACGTGGGCGAGGCCTTCGAACTCGAGGGGTCCGCGGGTGGCGGCTGCGTACAAGACGAGGAGCGGCGGCTGGTCGATGCGGTGCTCGAGGGTGTAGCCGCGCAGGGAGCGGGACAGGTCTGTGCCGTCGACCTGGACGCGGGCGGTATGGCCTTCGCTGACGATGTGGACCTGGCGCGGCTTGTCGGCGAGGGAGGGCTCGGGCATCAGAAGGGTCCTCCGAAGGCGTAGTCGGGCCGGGAGATGACGTCCGGGCGGGGGTAGAACTGCCGCTGGCAGTTCGCGTGGGCCACCGGGTGGGCGAGGGCGTCCTGGACGGTGCGCAGGGTGCCGTGGGCCCGGTCCGGGTCCTGGTGGGATTGCCATCCGCAGTCCGGGCCGTCGCGGACCTCCATCCAGTCGCAGCCGAGCTGGTCGGCGGCGGTCCGGATGGCGCCGGCGTTGGCGGTGGTGACGGCCTGCCAGGACAGCGCTGCCCGGGCCCAGGATTCGACGGGGTGGCGGGCGTCGTTGGCGTAGATGACGGTGTCGAGCGGGTGCTCGCGGGTCAGCTCGGCCTGGTCGAAGCGGGGGACGGTGAAGCGGCCGAGGCGGGCGCGGGTGGCGTCCTGGGCGGCGCGGAGGAATGCCCGTGCGCGGCGCAGGGCTTCGGCGAGCCGTCCCATGAGGTCGGCGTAGTACTGGGCGGTGAGGCTGGTGATGGCGGCCTGGTGCCGTGGCGTCCATGTCCAGGCGCGGTGCGGCCGGTCGACGTGGTCGAAGGCGGCGAGCGCGCCCTCGCGGTATGCGGCGGGCAGGTCGGTGGCGGCCCACCGTTCGGCGAACGCGGCGACCGCGCGGTCGAACGCGGCGATGGCCTGCTGGAACAGGAGGCTGGCGGCGCGGATCCGGGCGGGGGCGCTGCGGCCGGGCCGGACGGCGGCGAGCGCGGCCAGGAGCCGGGTCTGCGCGGTGGTGAGGATCCGCCACGCGGCGGTGATCCGGCCGGTCGCGTCGGAGATGAGGGCCTGGAGGCGGGCGCGCATGGAGCGGCGGCGTAGCGGGGTGGTCATCGCCGGGGCCGCTCGATGAGACGGATGACGCCGATGTCGCCGGCGGCCGGGTCGGCGGCGGGGTCGTCGGGTGCGGGCGGCTGCCCGGCCTCAAGGGCGGCGATCTGCCGCTCGTACGCCTTGATGTTCTCGCTGTAGGAGACGGAGACGACGGAGGACAGGTTCACGGACGCGGGCTGGGCGCGGAGCTTGGCGATGCGCTCGTAGAGGACCTCGATGGCGACGGTCCGGGCGGTGCCGAGGCGGGCGTAGCGCTGCTCGAGGTCGATGAGGTCGGTGGTGGCGCCGAGCTGGGCGAGCAGCCAGGCACGAATGGCCTCGGTCATCGGGTCCTCCAGGCGGGTCGGTGGTGGGAAGGGTGGGCGAGGTACGGGCCCGGTCCGGCGCCCCCACCGGGGTCCGGGCCCGTACGTCGCTTACTGACCGCCGGTGCCCTCGGCGGCGGTCGCGGCCGTCTTCTTCGCGGCCGTCTTCTTGGCTGCGGTGCGGGCGGCCGGCTTTTCCTCCTCGACTACGGGCGCCGAGGGTTCGGTGCTCACGTCGTCGGGGTTCTCGTCCGGGTCGGTGGGGTCACCGTCGCCGGAATCGGTCGTGTCGGCCTCGGACTTGCTCGCCGCGCGCAGGCGGGGGAGCTTGCCGTCGACCCAGGCAGCCGGGTTCGTCACCAGGGAGGCCAGGCGCGGCTCCGGGCAGGTGCCCGGGGCCAGCTCGACCGTCTGACGGGTGTCCGGGTCCTTCACGAACACCGTTGCCTTCAGCTGGGCGCCCACGGTCACCACACCGTCGCAGCGATGTGGATGTCCGGGGTGTACATGACCGGCATCGCGGCCGCGTTGCACTTCGTCCACACCTGCACCGGGTCGTCCTGGTAGCCGGAGGTGACGATGATGCCCGGGGCCTCTTCCCGGTCAATGGACGGGTTACCGCCCGAGGAGAGAACGATGCCCTCGGCGGTGAGGCCGTACTGGGTCTCCGCCATCTGCCGCGTGTTCGGCGGCAGGAGAAAGAACATGTTCTCCGGCAGCGGCCGCTTGCTGGTGCCGTCGTCCAGGGGGACCTGCACGTCGTACACGGTGATCGGCGGCAGGCCGTACCGGCCGCGGACGACGTTGACCTGGTCGGGCGCGAGGACGCTGGTGGGGATCGTCGACGCCGAGTTCACCGAGCCGTAGTAGGCGGCGCGGTAGGAGTCGTTGCCCATGGCGAGCGCCATCGTCTTGTAGGACGTGAGCGCGCGGGTGGGCATCGGGGCGCCCGACGCGCGCAGGACCTCGATCCACGCCATCTCGTCCGCGAGCATGTCGGCGGTCGAGTCAGTCCACGCGGTCGACGTGGTCGGCATGTTCGCCGTCGGGACCTTGTGGTCGGCCTCGAGGGTCAGCCCGTTCTCGCCGACCAGGGTGAACTTGCCGTCGACGAGGAGGTCACCGGCGGCCAGCTCCATGCGGTGCTTGATGGACAGCACGTGCGCGGCGGCGTCGTCGTAGATGGAGTCGATCAGGTCCTGCCCGTCCTGGCCACGCTGGACGTTCTGCAGGATCGTCTCGAGCTCGCCCACGAGGTACTTCTGGCCGAGCGGGAGGAGCTTGCCCTCGGTCACGACGCTCGTGATCTCACGAGTGGCGACCTTGGTCTGCGCGTCCCACGCGCGGTAGGAGGCCGCGGCGACCCGGCGGGTGACCGAGCGGGCCTGCCACTTGACCGAGTTCACGGTCCGCTCCGGGATGACCGTCTGGGTCAGCTCGTAGTCGGCCGGGGTCTGGATCTCGCGCACGAACGCGTTGATCTCGGTCGGGTTGATGTCCCTGAGCAGGGCCTCAAGCATGTCGTTAGGCATGGGGGGTCCCCTCTCAGACCTTGTAGACGAACTGGGTGTTGGAGCCGGCCGGGACGTCGGTCGGGTCGAAGGCCACGGGGAGCTTCGTGTGGTCGATCTGGCCGTGGACCATCAGCGGCGCGGCAGCCTTCGTGGAGCCGGGGTAGAAGCTGACCTCGGTGAAGAGGAACCCGACGAAGATCTGCGAGCCGTCCGACGCGGTGGCGGTGTCGCCGCCGGTCGTGGTGGCGATCGTGATGTCCGGGGTGGTGCCGCCGGTGAAGCTCTCGGTCGTGGTGACCGCGCCGACGTTCTCGCCGAGGTACTGACCGCCGTACGTGAGGGTCCAGGGCCCGCCGGCGTTACCGGTGACGACGATGTCGCCCGGATTCACGTTGGACAGGGCCTCGAGCGCCGTCTGCACCGTCGCGGCGGTGGCGTTGTAGGCGATGGCCGCCGTGGTCTGGCCGGAGAACGTGATGGTGAACGTTCCGCCGGTCGGCGCGCCGGTCACCGTCAGGGTCTGAACCTCGTTGGTCACGGCGGCGTACGGCGCGTACAGACCCGACGCGGTGATCTTGCCGAGCGGGATGCCGGACTTCAGCTTCCGCTCGGGCTGGTACGCCGAGGCCTCGGTCCAGTGGAGGGTCTCGCTGAACTTCGACAGGTCGAGGGTGACGGACTGGTTGGTCTCGATGCCGAGGGTGCTCATCAGCCACGGGCGGCCGACGGAGAGCGTCTCGGTGCTGGTGTACGGCTGGATGTCCACGCCGTGCCCCTTTCGCGGAGTACGCGGAATGTGTGGTGGGGGCCCCTCGTTGGGTGCCGTCCACGGGGGTCAGGGCGTGGTCCCTCGGGTGGTGCTGGTCTGTCAGGCGGCGTCCGGTGTGCGGAGCCCCATCTCCTCGGCGCGCTTTCGCGCGGCAGTCTTCACGGCCTCCTTGGTGCCGGCCGGGGTCCGGGCGGGCGGGCCTCCGGCCGGAGCGCCGCCCGGGGCGGGCGGCAGGGTCTGCGGGGCGGGGGTGCCGCCGAACAGGGCGCCGCGACGCTCCTTGAGGGCTGCGGCCGCCGCGGTGATGGCAGCGTCGTCGGCACCGTCCGCGAGCTTGCCCCTCACCAGGGCGAAAGCGTCGTCGAGGTCGTCGCCGGTCGCGCCAAGGCGTACGAGCTCGGCCCGTACCCTCGTCTCGCGCTCGAGGACGGCGGCGGCCTGCTCCTTGGCCTCGGCAGCGGCTTCGCGCGCGGCGGCGGCCTGTTCCCGGGCGGTCAGCTCTTCGGCGCGGCGCTGCTCTTCGGTGAGCTGGAGCTGGCGGGCGGCCTGGGCGTCCTTGAGGAGCTTGGCGACCTGGTCGGCGTCGAGGTTGTCGGTGGGGAGTCCGGCGGCTTCGGCGATCGCCCGGATGGCGGCGTTGCGTCCCTCGGTCTTCTCGTTCTTCATCAGGACGTTAAGGCGCCGCTGGGTGATGGTGACCTTCTCCTCGTCATCCCCCGGGGCCGCGGGCGCGTTCGGCGCGGCGGGCGGCGTCACGCTGGACTGCGGCGGCATGTTCGCCGGCGTCGGAGGCGCGGCCGGCGGGGCGGCGGGGTCGCCGTTGTAGAAGACGGCCAAGGCCTCGATGCCCGTGTACGGGCGGGCCCATGCGGCCGATGCGGCGGGGGCGGTGCGGGTCTGCGCGGGGCGACGCATGAGGGCAGGTCCTCCCAAGGACATTCCAGGCCCCGCGCCTTGATCCAAGGACACCACACGATCCGTCATTCGTTCCCCCCGCTCCCCCGGGCCGGGTCCTCGAGGGCTTCCTCGTCGTCGTCCTCGACGGCCGACGGAAGCCGGGGGGCGGGTGGCGTCGGGTCGGGGGTGATGCTGATGCCGAGGAACTTGGCGACGGCGTCGGTGGAGCCGGTGGCATCCGCGAGGAAGCGGGCCTGCTCGAACTGGCGGGCCTGGATCTGTGCGATCTCCTGCTCGACGTCGGCGATGTCCCACCCGGCTTCGCTGAGGGTGCGTACTGCGGTCTCCAGGGAGATGACGGCGGCCTGGTAGGCGGTGGCGACCTGCTCGAGGACGGCGGCCTTGTCGGTCGGGGTGTACGCGCCGAACGCGAGGACCGCAGGCAGCGGCTGAACACCGGCCCAGTCGGGATGCTGGCCAGCGATGTGGAGGCGCTGCACGAACTTGAGCAAGAGGGCGTACTTGTGGGCGCGGGCCAGGCGCATGTTCATGATGAGGGAGTCGAGCGGGCCGAGGGACAGCTCGAGCGCATACCCGGACGGCACCTTGGACGGGTCCATCGTGCCCAGCGCAACGGCGGGGAGGCGGGCGACATTGGAGGCCCGGTCGGCGAGGTCGTGGCCGTGGTTGCGGAGCTCGGCGAGCTGCGGGGAGGTGTCGAGGACGTCCATGCGGCCGTCGTCGCCGAGCTCGAGGACCATGCCCGCGGCGACGGACAGCTGGCTCTGCCGTCCGCTGGTCGGCCGGCCGGAGATCGAGATGATCGGGGATCCGGTGGTCGCCGAGGCGCGGGCTGAGTCGGTGTCGGTGCCGGAGATCTCGTCGAAGACCTGCAGCACCTTGGCGAGGGAGGACTGCCCCCAGTGCTCCTCGGCCGCCGGCACCGTGTTGGGGACGTGGATGACCGGGTTGAAGTCCACGTAGAGGTCGAGGTGGTCGAGGACTTCGCCGGTGGGGCTCGTGGCGAAGTGGGCCTTGTCCATGGGCAGGTTGTCGACGTCGTGGGGTGCCCTGAGGTCGCCGAGGTCCCAGGTGGCGTCGGTCAGGTAGCAGGTGCGGTACGACGGGGCGTCGTTCCACGCGTAGGTGCGGGAGATCGCGCCGTTCTCATCGACCTGGTCCCCGCGGGCGAGGAGCGGCGCCGCCGGGGCGTCGTCAGTGGCCTCGGACATGAGCGGGGCGCGGACGGCCCGGCCCTGGCGGTCGACACCGGAGGCGGTGGCGGGGCGGATCCAGTCCACCTCGTACGTGATACGCCGCAGGCGGGCCTTCAGGCCGCGCTTCTTGTCCTCGGGCAGCTCCCACGCGAGGTGGACCCGGTCGGGGAAGTCGGCGCCGTCGCCGTCCTCGGGCAGGACGGGGAAGTAGAACCCGGGGTCGTAGGTGCGGACGCGGACGCGCTGCTTGTCCGGGTCCCAGGCGAGCACGTACACGCCGTCGCCGAGGCTGACGGCCTTCCGCTCGGTCTGGAGTATCCGCATCGTCAGCAGCTCCCGCTCGGCCCACTCCCGCATCAGGGTCTGCACCCGGCCGGCGGCGGCCGCGCTCGGGGCGCCTTCGGCGGGGGCGTCGGGGTCGGCGTCGGCACCGGGGACGACGATGCGCTGCTCCCGGCCCATCACGTGGGAGACGATCGTGTCGACGAACATGCTCGGGTCGCCGAACTCGCGGCGTTCCTGGTCGACCTGGGTGAGCTCGGCGACCTGGTTGTTGTCGTATGCGGCGAGGAGCTTGTACGCGGCCAGGCGGCGTTCGTCGGCGGCCGGCACCCAGGAGGCGTGCGCCTCCGGGAACGCCCGCCGGCTCGGCATACCCAGGGAGTCGCTGAAGACGGGCTTGTAGTTCAGCCAGCCCCACGCGTCGATGATGACGTCCTTGACGCCGCTGAACAGGCCCACGGGGCAAACCTCCGCACCAGGCCCCGCGCCATGTGATCAGCGTAGAGGCTCCGGCACATAGAGGTCCCCCACGAGGGGACTTGATGCCATTTCATCCGAATGCCCACGAAATGCACGGATGAGATCCCGGTCTCTCCGAAAATACGCGGACGTCAGTTTCGACGCAGTCATCGCCGCAGGTCACGGCCCCGCCATTCCCCCCACAGCATTAATTTGCGGGCTCGACCAGACCAACTGACGTGACGCGAGCGGTCTTTGACGGTGTGTTCCAGCACATAGAGTGGAGGTCACGGCGTTCGCACCTCTCCTGACGCCCTCCGGTCGCGCGCGCCCGGAGGGGATCACCCCTTCGGGTCACCAACCCGTACAGGAGGAGAAGGTGGGAAACGAACAGCCGGACTGGAGCTTCTGGTGCTTCGTAGTCGCTGTCATCGAGGTGGTTCTCGATGGACTGACGAAGACCATGTAGCTGCCTAGCCCGGCGTCCGTGATGGGGCCGCTCCCGTGAGGGGGCGGCCTCGCTTCTTGTGCGCGGCGCGGAGTGGTGTCCACCCCAACGCACTGTTCAGTACGCTACCGCGCTCCCCAATCTACATTCACCAACCGTGAATTACGCAATTTCCGCCATCACATATTGGCAGTCCAGCGCCAATGTTGCGGCTGGTCAGAGGTCATTTCGGACTGTGGGAGAGCGCATTCAGATCGCGGATCTGCCGCGTCCCCGCAGGTCATCGCCGTCCGTGAAGCCGGTTGTCGCCGTACGAGCCGCTCGTCGACGGTGCCGCGGCGGGGTCGGCAAGCTCGGTGAGGGCGTGGACTGCGGCGTCCATGCGGTCGGGTGAGTCCATGCCGGGGATCCAGGTGACGAGTTGGCCCTCGAGACGCGAGTGTTCGCCGACGTGGTGGACGAGGCCCTGGGCGTAGAGCTGCGCGATCGGCTCGGCGCGCAGGCGTTTGTTCTGCTTGGCGTGCACCGGGATGATCGCGGGCATGAGCCGGCCCTTGGTCTCGCCGTTGCGCACGAGGTCTGCCCATGCCTGGCGGATGATCTGTTCCATCTGGTCGCCGCCGAAGTTGTCCTCCACGACGATCGCATCGGCATCGACCTCGAGCGCGAGGCGCCCGACTTCATGGCCTCGAGTGTCGGCTCCCATGCGGGCGGATCGGTCTGCCACGACGTAGTAGTGGCCGTCGGTGGTGCGGCCGCCGGCAACGAGTCCGGTCTCGTCGTTGTTGGCGCCTCCCCCGCCTGCGGTGTCGACGGCCACGACGATGCGGGACAGGTCGACACCGCGGAACGCGACAGGGGTGATGCGGTGGTCTGTGATCCAGGACCACTGCCATGTTCCGCCTTCGAGGGGGCGGGGCTGCTGCTGGTAGAGGGCCCACCACACGCGCTCGCCGACGCCACGGCGGATCCGCTCAAGGTCCGCTGTGCCGTACCGCTCGGGCCAGAGCGCCTCGCCGGTCTCTCTCTCCAGCGGATCGTCCTCAGCCATGGCGATGGCCGGAAGGTCGAGAACGGTCCACTCGTCGCCCTCGGTCTCCAGCAGCCGGCCGGACAGGTCGTCGGGGTTCCAGCGGGTGTTGATGACAACCAACGACCCGTTGGGCTCGAGGCGGGTCAAGGCGACGGACTGCCACCAGTCCCACACCCGGTCGCGCTGGGTCTGGGACTCGGCGTCGTCGGAGCCCTTGAAGGGGTCGTCGACGATCAGGCAGTTGTGGACGAGTACACCGTCAGCAAAGTAGTTGCTGTTGCCTTCCACTTGGAGGTCATGGACTCGGATGCCTGGCGCGTGTACTCGGCGAACCACGGAAACGGTGTCTCCGCAGAGTGGTGGTGCACTGAGTGGCAGGTCGCGCACAGCAGGATCAGGTTCTCCACCCGGTTGTTCGCCGGGTCCTCGTCGAGATGGTGCACGATCAGGTTGGACTTCTGCGCGGGCGCGCCGTTCCTCATGAACGTGATCGGCTTGTACGGGGCAGAGCACGCTGCGCAGGCGTCCTTGTCCCGCTCGAAGATGAGCGGGCGGGTCTCCTTGAACCACTTGCTGTAGCTGGTGCCGTCCTTGTAGTGCGAGTTCCCCGTTCCGATCATGCGGATGGAGTGCGCCCTGTCCGCGCAGGAACGTGAGCAGTACACCGTGCGGCTCGTCTTCCGCCGGAAGAACAGGCCGCACATCGTGCAGGGGTGCTCCGGATGCTCGCGGGCGTCGACGCGGCACTCCACTGAGCAGAACATCCGGTCGGATCGGCCAGGCATCGGTGTATCGCATCGGTCGCAGCGCTTCGCGTTCTTGATCGCGTGGTGCGCTTGCGAATGCGGCTTGCAGCAGTAGAACGAGAAGTGCCCCCGCCGGATCGCCTTGTTGTACTCGTACCGAGGTTTCAGGAATTCTTCGCTGCACCACAGGCAACGCAGGCGAACCTTTACCGCCCTGGCCTGGTTGTAGCAGTCCCGGCAGGAAGGACCGCGCCCGTCCCGCCCCTTGTCCTTTCCGCAGAGTATGCAGATTCGATTCGACCGCGACACGGTGCGCACTAAGCCGGTCCCCGGGCCGTAGAGCCTGGGCCTGCCGGTATCCGGATCCGGGGACATAGAAGGGGTGATCTGCGGTAGCCCGTACTCGAAGCCCACGGCGGGTGACGACTTCAATGAGTCCATCGGTAGTGGTTGTCCTCGTGGCAAGGACCGGGCGCCATTCGGTCTGCCCGGTTGCATGATTGAAGGACAGAACTCGCGGCTTGTGCTCCATTCGGACGAGTTCTGCTATGGAAATTCTACCGATTTCCGTGGTGATGAGAGTCGAGTCCGGGAAACAGTTCGCACCCTTTCCGGTCAATCCACCACCGACGCCGGCGGTTACCATTCCGCCCTCGCGCCCTGCGATATCGAATCGGTTGGCGGCGTGCGAAGACGGGTTGAGGGAGATTCCCAGGACATCGGAGTACCCGGTAATGGTGTCGCGGATCCAGCGTCCGTGGTCGTCGGCCAGGGTGGCGCTGTACGAGGCCAGCATCAGCCGGTGGTCCGGGTGCTTGCGCAGGTACCACACCGGAGCCCAGCGCGATGCGCGGCGGCTCTTCCCATGGCGAGGAGGCATCGTCAGCATGACCTTGACGCGCTCCCCGCTTGCGATCCGCTGGAAGGCGCGGTCAACGAGGTCAAGGTGACGGGCCTGCATCTCCTTGCCGTTGGTCAGCACTGCCGCCAGCGCGCCCGGGGAGCGATCCATTGCCATCTGCCGCTCGACCCAGGCGAGCCGGACGCGCAGGTCCGGGCTGGCGCGACGAGCGACCCGGCGGCGCTCTACGACGGGCAGGCACCGGTACTGCTCTAGCAGCGCGTCCTCGAGGAGTTCAGCTGTTGAGGTCGTCAACGTCGTCCTCGGCGGGCTCGTGGAGTTCGGGTCCGGTCTGGCCGGCGATGTCGATGAGCTTGCTCAGCTCGTGCAGACTCCCGGTGGCGAGCTGGAGGGCTCCCCCGTCGGGTCCGGTGACCTCCGCCTTCACGGGCATGTCGAGACCGAGGAGCTTGGCGCGGCGGTCCATGAGGCGGAGGACGGTGTCGACGGCCCGCATGTCGATCTCGTGGGCGACGACCTGGCCTTCCTTGTCGAGGACCGGGCGGGGCTTGGTGGCCTGGGGCCAGGCTGCAGTGAGGAGGGCGTCCAGGCGCTCGTTCTCCTGCTGCCGGTAGACGGACACTTCGGCGGCTTCTTCGTCGCGGTGGGCTGCGAGGGCGCGGATCAGGTCCTTCGTCGCGGCCCCGCGGGAGGCGTAGCCGAGGCTGAGGATGCGGTCGTCGTCGAAGGGGACGCCTTGGCGGCGCAGGCGGACGAGTTCGGCGCGGCGTGCGGCGGTGTCGGCTTGTTGGGCCTTGGAGGCTGGCATGGCGGTGGGGCTCCCGCTGCTGGTCAGGCCCCGCGCCTTGTCTACATGATCCCTCGGTGTGTCGGTTTCGTTCCCCCTGCCTGGGGTGGGGTGGCATTCTGCGCGCTATGAGAAGCGTGCGTGGGGTGGGGATGGTTGCGGCTGGTGTGGCCGCGGTGGTGCTGCTCGTGGGGTGTGGGGGTGATGGCGGGGATGCGAAGGCCGGCGGTACGCCGAGCGTGACCGCGGCGCCGAGTGCCGAGGAGCCGACGCCGGATCCGGAGCCGACGACCGAGGAGCCCGTGTATCCGGTTGGGCCTGAGGGCGAAGTCGACAAGCTGGCGGACGAGAAGGGCTGGACGTATGACGACATCTACTCGTCGGCGTCGGCGTTCGTGAGCGACATCTGCGAGTCGCTGCCCGTCAGCGCCATCGATGGGGCGTCGCGACCGCAGTGGCTGGCGGAGTCCGGAAACATGGACGGGGACGGGAAGGCGATCCTCGAGGTGGGGATCCCGAAGATGTGCCCGAAGTGGACGGCGACGCTGAAGCAGGCGGTGTCGGGGAAGTACGACCGCTGGTACACGGGCGGTACGTACGTGGTGTCGTCGCAGCCTGCCACGGGTGAGGACGAGGAGAACATTCCGCCGGGCACGTACCGGGCCACGGGGAAGATGGAGAACTGCTATTGGGAGCGGACGACCGAGTCCGGGGAGATCATCGACAACAATTTCGCGACGTCGGCCCGCTCGATCACGGTGACGATTCGCTCGTCCGACGGCCAGTTCACGTCGAACGGCTGCGAGGTGTGGAAGCCGGTCAAGTAGCCGCGGCCCGGACATGGGTGGGCCCCGCCAGTCGGGGGGGGTGGCTGGCGGGGCCAGAGAGCCCTGGTGACGGGGGAGACACGGGGGCTCGTGGTGCGGAGTGTGGCACGGCCCGGTCCGGAAGGGGCGCGGGGACACCAGGGCTCCCGGACGGGCCGTACGAGAATCATGCTGACGGATGAACGGCGGCTTGTCTGAGCCGCTATCCCCCGGCCCTACTCGCCCGAGTAGCTCGCGCGGCGGATGGTCGCGTCCAGGAGTGCGACGGCGTGGTCGGCGGTCCGGCCGGGGGCGCGGTTCCAGGGTCCGATGAGGCCGGTCCAGCCCTGGGTGCGAAGTTCGGTGAGAATCCACGCGCCGGCGCGGTGCATGGTGTCGGTGGATCCGTAGCCGAGGCGGTGGGCGGCGAGGAGGGCGCCGCACAGGCAGCGCGCTCCTCGGGTGTTCCTGGTCTGGTAGGGCTCGTTCTGCCATCCCCACTCCGTCAGGACCTGGCGGGCGTAGGCGAGGTGGACGGAGGGGCGGATGTCGGCCTGGCCGATACGGCGCCAGGTGTGGAGCCGGTCGGGGAGGGCGGCGCCGAGGCGGCCTGGGAGCGGGCGTTCGGTCGGCGGTGCCGGGGGGATCTGCGCGAGTGCGGTGGTGATGAGCTGGTCGACGGGGACCGTGAGGAGGTGCCGCCAGTCCCCCGTCGGTTCGCCACTGCGGGTCGGAAGTTCGGTCGCTTCGGTCCCTGCACGGGGCGTGGGTTCGGGGGCTGTGGCGGCCCAGTTGGTGACGATGTGCTGCCAGGCGGCGGTGTCGTAGAGGGCGGCGGCCTCGAGGTCCACGGTGTCGGGGGTGAGGAGGGCGGTGGGCGGCATCGGTGTGGGGTCTCCATCAGGTGTCAGTCCCTCGGGGTGAGGAGGCGGGCGGTGCGCAGGGCCCGGCGGAGCGGGCTTTGTTCTTCGGGAAGGTGGGGGTCGATTCGGGCGACGAGGACGAGGGTCCCGTCAGGGAGCCGGACCGTGAGGGTGTCGGGGTCCGGCTCCGGGAGGGTGGTGCTGCGCATGGTGGGTGCTTACTCGCTGGTGGTGTCGGGGGTGTTGGTCCAGAAGTAGACGGCGCGGCCGGGCTTGGTGATGTTGGGGTGGGAGGCGTACCAGTTCTGGATGGCGGTGTCGGACGGGGGCGTCTCGCCGGGGTACAGCTGGGTGAGGCGGTCGCGGACTTCGGCGACGCTGATGCCGTCCTCGCCGGCGTCGCGGACCCACTGGCAGGCCTCGTCGCGGCGGTGATGTCGGCGGTCCTTCTTGTTGGACTTGGACAGGTTCACCGCGGCCTGGCGGGTGAGACCTTCGACCTGGTCGAGGAACTCGGCGAGGGCGGCGGGCTCGACGTTGTCGCGGGTGGCGGCGTACTGCTGGCCGCGCTTCAGGTAGTGGTCGAGGGAGGGCAGGGTCATAGGCCCGGCCGGCGGGCGAGGCGCTGACGACGCGGCCGCCGGGCTGCTGCCGGTGGAGGCGGTGGGGAGGCCGAGGGCATCCAGCAGCCAGGTGATGCGGGTGCTGTCGGACCAGCGGTCGGCGTAGCCGAAGGGGGCTGCATCCTGCTGGGACTCCTTGTCGAAGTCGGGGCGGATGTCCCAGCGGGCGACGGAGAGGTCTTCGATGACGGTGGCCTCGGTTCCGTCGGGGTACTCGTCGTCGTCGTAGGCGAAGAAGACCTTGGTCTTCTCGGGCCCTGCGCCGCTCTTGGAACGCGCTTCGTCGAGGACGAGGAAGGCGCCGTTGCCGGGGAGCTTGGACAGGTCGATGCGCTGGTAGTAGTCGGGGAAGACGAACTGGCCTTCCTGCTTCTTGGGGAAGCGGCCGCCGATGACGGTGTCGTACTGGGACATGACTTCGCCGCCGCCGGTGTTGGGGCCGGTGCCTCGCTGGGCGGCGTCGATGTAGTCGACGGCGGCCTTGCGGCCCTTCTTGATGCCGCGGGTCTTGGCGATGATGGCGTCGGGGACGCGGGCCATGAGCTCGGGGTTTTCGTCGGTGATGACGATGAGAGCGGGGATGTCGGCAGTGGGCCGGATCTTGCCGCCCTTCATGCGGCGGGCGCGGCCGTCGGCGACGGCGATGGAGGCGTTGAGGAGCCGGACGGCTTCCTCGACGGTGGTGGCGACCCAGTCGAGGATGGGCCGGTCGATGAGCCGGCCGTGGCGGTCCTTCCAGCCTTCGGCCCAGGGCCGGATCCAGCGTTTGGCGGTGTTGCCCTCCGCCATGTCGATCATCCAGATGACGGCGTCGGTGCAGCGGGTGATGACGCTGATGATGACGTGGAGGAGGACGGACTTGCCGGAGCCCTTCTTCCCGGCGATGAAGACGCTGTTCTGCCGGAACCGGATCTCGAACGGGTCCCCGGACTCGAGGATGCCCAGGGTGAGGGGCTCGGTGATGGTCAGCGGGTGGTGGTCACCGGGCAGGTCGATCGACTCGGCGAGGACGTCGCGGGTGGAGACGAACAGGACGGCGTCCTCCGCCAGGCCGCTGTCGGCGGGCCGGAGTTCGAGGGCGCCGGAGCGCAGGCCGCCCTTGCGGGTCTCGAGGGTCCGCAGCAGCGGCAGGACGCCTTCGAAGGGGGTCTGGGTGAGGGTGAGGGGCAGGGCGTAGCCGGCGCGGGTGTCGTACGGCTCGTGGACCTGGACGCCGCGGGCGCCGGCGTCGTGGAACAGCTGCTCCCACTCGCTCATGGAGGCGGGGGCGAGGGCTTCGGCTTCGGCGGCCCACTGGGCGGAGATGACGTCGCGGCGCAGCGCGCGGTCGGCGGCGTAGACGGGCGTGAGGGCGAGGGTGGCGGCGGCGATGGAGGCGGCGGAGGCCATGGTCCACGGGGTGGAGTGGGCGGTCCAGTTGAGCCAGGCGTAGGCGGCGGTGGTCCAGGTGGCGGTGAAGCCGGTGTGGAACCAGCGGCGCGCCTTCGGGGTGGGGTGCTCGCCGGTGAACGCGGTGCGGAACCAGCGGGACGCGGCGGCCGTGCAGATCCCGGCGACCGAGCCGATAGCCATCCAGCCCGTGGGGAGCTGGGCGCCGAAGTCGGAGGCGACGCCGAGTGCGAGCCCGCCGGTGTAGACGAACGCCGCGGTGTACAGCGGCGTGGTGATGGTGCCGTGCCGCCAGGGGATGGGTTCGTGGTTGCGGGGGCGGGTGAACACGGGCGGTCTCCTCGAGGGTGTACGGGCTGGGTGCGGGCTGAGGGGTGGGGCGGGGCCGCCGTCCGGGCGGCGGCCCCCAGGGGGTGTTGGCGCTACTCGTTCGCGGAGATGTCCCACTTGCGGGCCTGGACGGTGGGGTTCTCGATGTTGTCGATCTGCTCCTCGTGGAGCTGACGGAACAGGGTGGGGATCTCGGTGAGGCGCTGCGCGAGGTTGCTGGCGTAGCTGGCGGTGTCGTCGTACGCCTCGGCGATGGCCGGGTTCACCTTGAAGTTCTCGCGGGTGGTCTCGCCGGCGTGGCGGACGACGTCGCCGATCGCTTCCTGAAGAGTCGCCAGGGCGTGGAGGGTCTGCTCGTAGCCGACCATGTTCTCGGCGGGGCTGGTGAGCAGCATGGCGCCGGCCTGCCGTACGGCGTCGGCAGCCTGCTCGAGCGGCGCTGCGTAGGTCATGTCTGCTGCTCCTGTGAGGGTGGGTGCGGGGGTGGTGACGGGCTGGTGCGGGATCGTGGCCTCGGCGGGGGCCGGGGCGGGGGCCGGGGCGGTGGTCTGCG